>JAGVDA010000181.1 GCA_020058975.1 Thermosynechococcus sp. WC_1
AATAGCGTAATTTGCCTCTATCGAGCGGGTACCCTAAGTGAGCAAGCATATTTGTGCTACAGCAAGTCTGTACATCCACTAATGATTTCCTCATTTTTATAGATGTGCAGCCTGAAAATAGGTAAGCCTTAAATTAAGGAAGGTCTTCGGACTTCATCGACCTATTATTTGGTCATTAGCCTACAGGCTTAAGACCATCTAGCTAAGGCGCAAAACTTTAGATTTGTTTGCAGCAGTTTTACATTATTTCTGCGGTTCTATTATCCACCAGAAAGAGTGCTACTGCACGCATAAAGAGCACAGCAACTAGGTATTAGCGAATGGTCAAGGTGTTGATTGTTGATGATAGTATGACTCAGCGTCAACTGATGAGCAGCGTACTAGAGCAATTTGGGCTAACGGTCTTAGTCGCAACGGATGGGGTCGAAGCCTGGGAACAGATCCAAAAGGTTCAGCCTGACATCGTTGTTCTAGACATCATCATGCCTCGCATGAATGGATATGAAGTTTGTCGAAAAATTAAGACAGACCCCACCATGCAGAGTCTACCTGTTGTCCTCTGCTCCTCAAAAACAGAAGAATTTGATCGCTATTGGGGGATGAAGCAGGGCGCAGATGCATACCTTGCTAAACCCTTCCTGCCTAAAGAGCTTTTGTCTACGATTCAAAAATTACTCAAAGGTTAATCGCTATGTTCGATGGGCCTGATCTGCCTGACCCTCAGTTTGCTATTTCTGAAGTATCTAACCACGATGCTGCTTACTCAGAGACTTTATCTAGCTTTCCATCCCAGCAAAATCCAGAAGGAGACCTATACTTACGCTTCTTCGTTGAATCAGGCGAGGAGTTTGCTTTAGCCGCAATGGGCATCCGTGAGGTTTTATCCATTGTCCCCGATCAAATTACCCCCGTGCCTAACGTTTCGCCAATGCTCATGGGTGTCTTGAACTTCCGAGGGCAGGTGATTTGGGTTTCTGATGTGGGTCAGTTTCTGGGTGGAGCCAAACTCCTGAATACTGAACGAACAGAAGTCTCTGTCATCGTCATCGAATCTCAAGACATTATGGTTGGCCTAGCGGTCGAGCGCGTTAGGGGAATGGAATGGCTGAGTCTAGATACGCTCATGCCCATCTCTAGCCAAACCGTTGACAGCATGACGCCTTTTTTAAAGGGAGAATGGCAAGGACTATCAGAGCAGTCGCTACAGCTATTAGACCCAGCATCCATTCTGAGGTCAGCACGATGGGCTGCATAGCGATATTTTTCTTGGGTTTCCATCCATAGAAAAGTCATCCATTTAATTTCTTTTTCCGTTAGTGTATTTTCTAGCGTCACATCAAAAAAAAGCGCGAGTTTCCTTGTCGTCAGTGCGTTGTGAAATCTAGATTCCCGTAGAACAACCGTCAGGAGCATTTCAATGGCATTCAGTACTCAATATGCACAGCAATATCAACAGGCAGTGAGTGCTTACATGCAGGGGCACTATGAAGACGCCGCATCTCTTACAAAAGCTTTGGTATCAGAATATCCTGACGATCCAAATCTACAGTTGCTCTGCGGTCACATCTACAGTTGTCTACGGCAATACGACGTTGCACAACGCCACTACCAACAGGTATTACAAGTTACCAATGACCCTGAATTACTGGGGTGTGCCAATAATAGCCTGGCAGATGTTGCCCAAATTTTAGGCGATAGCTCGATTGAAGATATGACAGGCCCAGTAGAGTATTGGCCCGATATGTCGTCTTACTCTGAATCTGAAGGGGAAACAACGCAGATTCAAGTGGGCTTAGGAGGCGCTAAAAAAAGGGTTGAGGCGACCGCCGCCAATCTTAATTTAGCGACGCAAAATAGCGTGGAAGCGCCTGAATCACATGCAGGCTGGCGAAATCTATTATTTCAAGAGGAAAACTCTGACGAGAATTCTTCAGATACGACCGATTTAGCTCAAGCTTCAGACCTGTTTGATGACGATGAAGAAATTACGCTCTTGATGGGTAAAAAAGGTTCACAAAAACCAGAGGGTTCGATGTCAGATAGTCAATTTTCTGGAGAGCAAGCCAATTCTGGCGATGCGCCTCACGCTAACAATTCTGTAGAAGAAAACACAAACGTATTGGATGGTGACTTACCTCCTGCGGCTTCACCTGATCGCACACCAAACGATGGGGAAGATTTCAGTAATTTTCTCAATCATATAGACAATGACGAAATGGGTTCATCCGATCATCTAGCCAATCTCGATAGGTCTGCTCCACTCCAGACGGAAGCAGATTTTCATCTGGACACCAACGCTGACGCCGTCCCTCTGCACAGTGAAGGAGATTTTTCTGAAGACTGGGAAACGGATGCAACTGGCATATTATCCATTAAGCCTGTAGAACAGCAGCAGCAGTCTTTCATTAGTGAGCCTAAAAATCCAGACGCTTCGATGAATCCGTCTGGCACCAGCAGCACGCTCAATACTGATTTTGACAAGGCTGCGGCACTCAATGTGGTTTCACGGCGACTCCCGATGCTAGCGCCCTTTGAAAATGCGCCACTCAACAAGAAGCCCATTATTATGGCGGCATCTACAGGGGTGGTCGTCGGCGTAACGGCATTGGTGGTGGGTAGTTTACAAGGAGGAATCTCCGTTGATAAAGGGTTAGGGGCTTTAGCCTCAGGGGCAATGGGAGGGCTGACCACCCTGGCACTCAGTCAAATCATCACGCGCCAACTCAAGGCATCTACCAGCGACTTGCAGACTAAGCTATCGGCTGTTGCTCAAGGCGAGTGGGGGGTTAAGGCGATCGAGTTTTCTGATGATGAGTTTGGTCAGCTTGCCAAGAGCTTCAACAAAATGACTCACTTTATTGAGTCCAGTACCAAAGACTCTCAACGGAAAGCTGACGATCAGGAAAAAGCCAAAGAAGACCTTCAGCGTCAGGTGATTCGCCTGCTCGATGACGTAGAAGGTGCAGCGCGTGGAGATCTTACGGTTCAGGCTGAAGTAACGGCCGACATTTTGGGTGCGGTCGCCGACTCCTTTAACCTCACCATTTACAACCTCCAAAAAATCGTTAAACAGGTGAAGGTTGCGGCACAGGAAGTGAATAAGGGTGCTGCGGAAAACGAAGAATTTGCCCGAGAGCTATCCTCCGATGCGCTCCGCCAGGCTGAAGAACTCGCCGCCACGCTGAACTCGGTACAGATGATGACCACTTCGATTCAGGAAGTAGCGGATAGCGCCCGTGCCGCAGACCAGGTGGCTCGACGCGCGTCCGACGCCGCACTACGGGGTGGAGAAGCCGTGGAAAGCACCGTGGCAGGGATTATGCAGATTCGGGAAACCGTGGCGGAAACGACCCGTAAGGTAAAGCGACTCGCGGAATCTTCTCAAGAAATTTCTAAGATTGTGGGCTTAATTTCGCAGATTGCCTCTCGAACGAACCTTTTAGCGTTAAACGCCAGTATTGAGGCAGCACGGGCAGGCGAATCGGGTCGAGGGTTCGCGGTGGTGGCAGACGAAGTGCGTCAGTTGGCAGACCGAGCTGCTAAGTCTTCTAAAGAAATTGAGCAAATTGTGCTTCAAATTCAGGGAGAAACCAGCTCTGTGATGACCGCAATGGAGGAGGGCACCCAGCAGGTTATTGAAGGCACTCAGCGAGCCGAACAGGCCAAACACTCCCTAGAGGACATTATTCAGGTGTCTGAGCAAATTAAGCAGTTGGTTGGCTCTATTACCAAGGCAACTTCTGAACAAACTGAAACCTCACGCTATGTGGGGCAGGTGATGCAGTCCGTTGAGTTGACGGCCCAAGAAACCTCCCAAGAGGCTCAGCGCGTATCTGATTCGCTGCGTAATCTGGTGGGCGTGGCACGCGATCTACAGTCTTCTGTGGAGCGTTTCAAAGTCGATGGAACAGAGTTTAGCTAAGCCATTGAACACTCAATTCAACACCCAATTCACCACTCAGAACTTTAGCGGATCCATGATGCAAGCATTGGCCTATTTTACGGAGATCTTAGGAGGGGGTGCCCATGCAGCCTGAACAACAGCGGATACTTGGCTATTTTATTGAAGAAGCAAAGGAGCATTTAGACACTATTGAGAATGGGCTGCTAAATCTCCAGGCTGTGGTGGATGACACGGAGCTGATGAGCGAGGTGTTTCGGGCTGCTCACTCGGTGAAGGGCGGGGCGGCGATGCTGGGCATTCACAGCATGCAGCATATTTCTCACCGTTTAGAGGATTATTTCAAGGTTCTTAGAGAACATCCTGTGAAGGTGGATGCCAAAATTGAGGCGTTGTTTTTAAAGATTTTTGATGGTCTGAGTACGCTTACAGAGGAGCTTCAAAACACGCTGTCTCTTTCTGATGAGCTATCTCATCAGACAATTCAGTCCGTGGAACCCGTCTTTGCTGAGCTTCAGGCTTATTTGGCTGAGCTTACAGGCGCTGAATTTGAGTCGGAGGCTGAGCTGGTGACGGCTGGCGCTGCATCTGTTGCGTCGATGTCTCAAGAGCAGACAATGGTTGCTTTTGAGTCAGATGTTTTAGAACAGCTCCGTTTAATGCTTCAGCTTTTTCAGGCCGATACTAGCGATGCGATCGCCGCACGACAGGGCTTGCAAGAAGTTTGCGCAAGTTTGTGTGAGCTAGGTGCCCAGACTGGGTTGACCACCTGGCAGAATTTGGTGATGACGGTCAGCGATGCGATCGCCGAATCTAAAAATGCCTTAAGCACTCTCGCCGCTGTTACCATTCCAGCCCTTAAAGAAGCACGAGATGCTGTACTAGAGGATGAGGCATCAACCATTAAGTCACCCCAGTCTCTACTGAGCCTGATTCCAGCGGCTCCAGCCGTAGAAAGCATGGACTGGTTTAGCGTCTTTAGCGAATCTGCCGCTACGCCAACAACCGCCGCAGACTCCGTTGATTCGTTCTTAGACGACCTCTTACAAGAACCGGAAACAGCATCTAAGGTTGAGGATATTCTGCCAGTAGCCGCCGCCGCTGTGCCCGTTGACTTTGAAGCACTAGCAGCCCTTCTAGCAGAAGAGCCAAGTTTTGCCCAAAGTTTTGCAGTTGAAGCACCTGCGGTTGAATCCCTCGACTCCGAATTTAGTGACCTCGAGAAGCTGCTGGATGCGGAATCTTCTAGCACGGCAGCGGCTGGGGGACGCTCGAACGCAGCCAATCGTTCCAGTCGGCGACCAGGCTCTGCCCAAACCATGAAGGTGGGCGTCAAGCAGCTTGATAACCTCAGCAACTTGATCGGGGAACTGGTAATTAACCGAAACACCCTAGAAGACAACCAGGATCGGCAACGCCAGTTTCTCGATAACCTGTTGTTCCAAGTGCAGCAGTTGGGTGAGCTGGGTCAGCAGATGCAGGACTTATACGAGCGTTCTCTGTTAGAAAGTTCTTTGCTCGCGGCAACCCAGCGCTCGAAAGGAGCTGCCCCTAAATCAGGCAGCACCAGTAACTTCTTAGGACAAGGAGACTCTGAACGAGCGGGTCATGCGTCGGGCTTTAGCTTTGATGCCCTAGAGATGGATAACTTCACAGGTTTCCACAGCCTATCGCAAGAAATTATTGAGCGGATTGTGCGGGTGCGTGAAGCCGCATCAGACATTGAATTTGTGGTTGACTCTAACGAACAAGTCACACGAACCTTTCGCCAAGTCACCACTCAGGTTCAAGAAGGTCTAACCACCTCACGCATGATTCCGTTTTCTCAAATGGCGGAGCGCCTACCCCGCGCGATCCGAGATGTTTCTCTCAAGTGTGGGAAGCAGGCACGGCTAGAACTTGAGGGGCGTGACACGCTCATTGACAAAGGGATTTTGGAGCGTATTTATGACCCGCTCACCCACTTAGTCAATAACGCCATCTATCACGGTCTTGAGACGCCTGAAGTTCGCCAGCGTCTGGGTAAAAATCCAGAAGGGGTGATCAAGATTCGGGTATTCTACCAAGGGAACCAAACCATCATTTCCATTGCGGACGATGGCGCTGGCATTGATATTGAGCGGGTCAAAACCAAAGCGATTGAGAAAGGACTCGTCACGCCAGCAGAAGCGGCTGGGATGTCAAAACAAGAAATCTATTCTTTCTTGTTTCAATCTGGGTTCTCGACCAATGATCAGGCCGATCAGTTGGCTGGGCGAGGGGTTGGTATGGATGTAGTGCGTAGCTCCATTAGTGACCTGCGCGGAGTCATTAATACAGACTCAACCCCAGATAAAGGGACGACCTTTACCATTCGTTTGCCGCTCACGCTGAGTATTACCAAAGCTCTGTGCTGTCTGCATCAAAACTACAGTATTGCCTTCCCCATTGATGGGGTTGAAGACATGCTGGATTTAGACCCAGGGCAGATCGTGACCCAAGATGACGGACAGGCCTTCATTGTCTGGCGCGATCGCCAACTCCCCTGTAAAACCCTAACCCAGATGCTGCCCTACAACCGCACCATTAAGCGCGGTGGGCGCTATCACAGCCCCGATAGCAGCGGCAAGGTTTCCGTCGTTATTCTGCGGAGTGGCGATGACTTTATTGGGCTTCAGGTCGACGAGGTGATGGGCGAACAGGAAATCGTCATCAAGCAGTTGACGGGGCCTGTCCCTAAACCCCTCGGTATCTCTGGGGTGACGGTGCAGGGGGATGGTCGAGTGATGGTCATCGCCGATGTATTAGAGCTAATCGATCTGTCCCTCGATCGGGTTGAGCGAAACCATCAGTTTTGGCAAGGTGCCGCTGAGATTCCGGTGGGTGAGGTCGAAACTGACCCCATGGTGCTGATTGTGGATGACTCTATTACCGTGCGGGAGCTTCTATCCTTGACCTTTAGCAAAGCGGGCTATCGAGTAGAGCAGGCGAGAGATGGCATGGAAGCTTGGGAAAAGCTGCGATCTGGGCTACCCTGCGACCTCATCTTCTGCGATGTTGAAATGCCTCGGATGGACGGTCTTGAACTGCTGTCTCGCCTTCAGCAAGATGAAGATCTTCACGATCTGCCGATCGCCATGCTGACCTCTCGGGGTGCATCTAAGCATAAGAAGATGGCGGTTGACTTAGGCGCAAAGGGCTATTTTACAAAGCCCTACCTCGAAGAAGTGCTGCTAGACGCGGCTCAGCGCATGATCAATGGAGAAGTGCTGATTAAATAGGTCGCATTGCTTAGGTTTGTAGGGGCGCACATACCTTGCACCCCCACAATACGGTTAATCTATTCACAAAAAACTGCTCGGGTACTTGTTGCTCGGGCAGTTTCTGTCTTGAAAGGAAAGAGGACTATAGAATAGAACCAAAGGAAAAGCCAGAGGGATCGGCGGGTTTTGCCGTAAAAGCTAAAATCCCATTTATGGCGTTGGTGTACCTGTGCAACAAAATGCTTCAGCCCCTGGTTTAGATCTGTCAACGCTGTATCCCTTTGAATTGGACGGATTTCAGACTGAGGCGATCGCCGCACTCAATGCCGACAAGTCTGTGGTGGTGGTGGCTCCAACTGGTTCTGGCAAAACGCTCATTGGAGAATACGCCATTGCGCGGGCGCTGTCTCGAGGCAAGCGCGTGCTGTACACGACACCGCTGAAGGCGCTCTCGAATCAAAAGCTGCGAGATTTTCGCCATCAGTTTGGCGTAGATCAAGTGGGGCTGGTGACGGGGGATCTCTGCATTAACCGAGATGCACCCATTTTGGTCATGACCACCGAGATTTTCCGCAATATTCTCTACGGCACTTTTACTGAGGTGATTGAGACTGCCCTGACGGATGTGGAGGCCGTGGTGCTAGACGAGTGCCACTACATGAACGATCGCCAGCGCGGGACGGTCTGGGAAGAATCTATTATTTACTGCCCGCCCAACATTCAGCTCATTGCGCTCTCCGCCACCATCGCCAATGCCGAACAGCTTACTAACTGGATTGAATGGGTGCATGGCCCTACTCAGCTGATCCAGTCAGACTGGCGACCTGTGCCCCTTCAGTTTCACTTTGGCAACCATCAGGGGCTATTTCCGCTGCTAAACCAACAGCGCACAAAGCTAAACCCCAAACTAAAAGCACTGCCGTCTAAGCAGCGGGGGGGGCGATCTCGCAGCCCTCGGAGCGCATCGCCTGATCCCTATACGGTTATTGCGGCGCTCCAGCAGCGGCAAATGCTGCCTGCCATTTACTTCATCTTTAGTCGGCGCGGCTGTGACCAAGCCGTCCTTGCCACCCGAGAACTGAAGCTTCTGCTCAACGCTGAAGAATCTGCCCAGCTTAAGGTGCGCCTTGCTCAGTTCACGGCACTGTACCCAGAACTGGCTCAGTCCCCTGTGTTG
>JAGVDA010000179.1 GCA_020058975.1 Thermosynechococcus sp. WC_1
TATCTGCCGCAGCATACCCCAAACGAGATCTTGAAAAATCTAGAACAAAGTGTCCGAGCTGTAGCTACCCCCTCTTTAAGGTGCCGACCAAAAAACTAAAAAAAGGATACTTCTTAAAGTGCCAACAAGACGACTGCAAAACTGAAGAAGGCACTGATTTGGTATTGTTTTGGTCTGAACACGATAAAAAGTGGCAAACTCCTCGCGCTCAGAAGAATACAGCGTCTACGGTCGTGATCGTAACTGCCTTCCCCTGTCCAGTTTGCCGTAAGCCCCTAGAGGAGTACCACTACAGTAAGGATGGGCAGACTAAAAAAATGCTGAGATGCGCTGACCCAAAAGCTAAAACCGACAAACAGCATAAAGATGTCGCGTTTTTTTGGTCTCAAGATCGATGGTGGAGTCCAAAGCTTGGGGAGTTAATATGACCCAAATCTTGGTCTTGGGTTAGGTCAAAAAAGTCAACTAAAGATATATTATTAGCGTACATGAATACTGACTCAGAACAAATATTTAAGGAATTGGATAATCTTACTCAGAGTAAGAAGTTGGAATTTTATCTTAATAATCATGATGAGTCAGCATATTTCGAGCCGTTCTATCATAATGGATACAGGCATGGGAAACAGCTTAATGTATGGAGTTTACTCAGTATTGAAGCACGGATAAAACCAGTAAAGCCATCTATAGCCATTGAATCCTGGAAAAATCTTGAATCTGAAGGGACGTACTACTGGAATTCATTCATGTCTCCATACAACACTCGTTTATATAACGAATTTTCTACAGATGAAATTATAAGAGGTTATCAAAATGCTGGTGAAGCAGAAAGTAGATCGGCGAAGTATCAAAAACTACTAAGTTTATTGGAAAAAAGTTGTCGGAGACTTGCAGCTTTTGAAATTAGTGATATAGGAAATAATCTTAAGCTATCTCCTACTCTTCAAAAGAGATATGCTGCAATGACCTATTACTCAACCTGTATTTTAATAGGACAGATAGATGATCTTAGCTGGATTAGCTTATGTCCTTCTGCTCCTGTTGAAACAAAAATTAATGATGGCGAATTTTCTTACATACCGCACGTTTTTAACTCACCAGCATCATATAGCTCTAACACGCTAGACCTCTTTACTCAAGTAAACAACTTGCTACAAGACCTTGCACCAATGAAAATATATGGTTGTAAAGATCAAGAAAGTATTTTTGAGCAAAAAATTTTCTGTGAGATTGGACAGACGGAGGAAGATGCTGTAAAGAAAACTTTGTGTGCAGCTGGAATGTTAAAGACAGGAGAATTTGAGGGACTTTATACTAATAAAGAATGTTTTTTTGAAGCTTACGGCAACTGCTATTATAGTGATTTTGAGTGTGAGGATGAGTGTCATGTAGTTTATCAAAACTTATGCTCATACCTTAAAAGTAACCTTTTAAATCTCACCTTTTATAGATACAGCCTTTGGATTCACGAACACATATATATTGTCGGTCAGACTCAATCCGAGGATTGGCTGGGAGTTAAATTGTATAGTACATACACTGATAATCCATAGACTGAATTAATATCAAACCAGCACTTGCATAGAACGGTCAATACATGCTGATACTGAGTGCTGCTTTATTTTCGGCCTGTCAATCACAAGCCGTCAGGTTTCTACATAGCTAACTTCAGCCCAAGATGCTGTGCAAAGGGCAAGAAGTCTCGATCTGCGTGTAGAAGCGTCAGTCCATTCTCGATGCAGCGAGTCGCAATGAGCGTATCTATGGTCTTCCGTATCGTGATTCCCATTGCTCGCAACAAACGGTAGTTCTCCGAAGCCTTTACCGCAAGGTCATAGCCAGCGAGGTCAATGTGATCAAAAGCGTCAAGGGTCTTCTTGACCAATCTGAACTCTCGCTCATCGCGAACGCCTTGCAGCACTTCTGCTGCAATTAAATCACCTACCGCAAGCGGCGTGCGACCCAAGAAGGAATCTAAAAGTTCAACCTGCGGAGTATCCGCCGAACGGAAGTAGTCGATCCAGATGCTGGAATCAACCAAGATCATCGGTCAGTCCTCATGGCATCCAGGTCGCCCTCCCAGGTAATCTTCCCCTTCAGTTCCCTGGCTTTCTCCTGCCCACGAAGCTGAATCAAGGTCTTCAGCCCAAGTTCCACCGCCTCACGCTTGGTCTTTGCGCCTGAAGCTTGCAGCGCATCGTTCATGAGCTGGTCGTCTATCTCGATGTTCGTCCGCATGATGTGTATCTATTTGCTCTTTGATACACATCGTAACACTGTCGCTAGTCGCCGAAACCTAACCCTTAGGGACATTGAGAACTGCGTACTCTTGGTGCGTCACCGCTCTCAAAGAGCTAGAGATCGCCACTCTACGGATTTTCGACAATATTCACAAAGCCCGTTGCGCGCTCTAACGTTACCAAGGCGCGATTATAGGTCAGAATGGCCTGAATCAAATTCCCTTGGGCTTGCGTTAGATCTGCTTGGGCGCGGGTTACTTCTAACGTGGTTCCTACACCCGCATCTCGTCTTACCTCTGCAAGGCGTAGGCTTTCCGTCGCCTGGGTCAGCGCTCCATTGGAAGTTTCAATATTGGTGCCATTGGCCTGAAGGGTATAGTAAGCTTGCTCTACCTCAAAGCGAATGGATTCCTTGAGTTGATTAAACTGTTGATCAATGATCTCAAGATTTTTGTCTAGCTGCCGAAGCTGCGATCTCACATCTCCGCCATCAAAGGCGCTAATGCTCATCTGCACACCCACAGAATAGCCGTAGGCTCCCAAAAAACGATCTTCAAGGTCATCGGCAAGGTTAAGAGACGCAAAACTTTGAACCTGCGGCTTGCGCTGGCTGGCAACAACCCGTTTTTGAAGCTGCGTAATCTGGCGCTGAAGCTTAGTTTGGGTTAGCTCAACGCGATTGTTAAGCGCTAACACAATGGTTTCTTCTAACGATAAAGACCATTGCCCTGCCTTTTCAGGGCTGGCGGTAGACGGGAGGGTTACGTCGGCGGTACTCGGTAAATTAAGCTGCTGTACCAGTTGGCGACGCGCAATGGCGTAAAGAGACTTAGCCTGCGTTTGGTTTTGCACCGCATCGGCTAAGCTAACCGATGCCTGTAAAACCTCAAATCGGGTGCGGATTCCGGCCTGTTCTCCAAGCTGAATAATTCTCAGATTTTCTTGAAGATTTTTGACAGAGCTATCGGCAACTGCAATCAGAGCCTGAGTTTGCTGGAGGTCAAAGTAGTTTGAGGTAACGGTTTGCCGAAGGCGCTGAAGCTGACGCTGTAGATCTAAGACAGCATTTTGAACTTGGCTTTGAGACGACTGAATGGAAGCATCTCGTTGTCCACCCGTGTAGAGATTGTAGCTAAGGGTGAGGGCACCATTAAAGAAGCCCCCGTCTCCGCCTGCGCTACTGCCAGATCGCAACGGTAGCGCTACGCTACTGGCATTCAGCGGCGATAAACTCACGGCTATCGGCAATACTGCACTTTGGCTAGCACGCTGCTGAAGCTGCTGAATTTGCTGCGCGAGGGTATTAGTTTGTACCTGCGTTGGCGTTTGCTGAAACCGCTGCTGAAGCTGCCCAATATCTTGCTGAAGTTGCGCAGCGGCGGCAGACTGCTGCTGCTGTAGGCTACTTGAAACAGATTGAGATCCTGTAGCACCAGAACCTCCTGAACTATAGGAACGGTTGCGAGGAGAAAAAGAGCTGCCGTCTGTGCGAGCAATGCTGCCGCTCACGCTAAGGGAGGGCAACAGCGCTGCTTTCGATTGCTTAAGCTGCGCACAACTGCGCTGCACCTGAAGTCGCGCGGCCTTAATATCTGGGTTGCGCTCAAACGCCAAGCGAATGACGGTGGGCAAATTGAGGGAGAGGGTGTTTTGTACCGCAACGGCGGAGGGCTGTTGGGGCACTTCTAAGGGTGCTTGCTGGGTCAGTGCTTCAGATGATTCGGCAGCTTTAGGAATCAACCCTTCTTCTAAAAAGCTAAGATTTTTAGACTTACAAATTGTTTCTGCTGACTGCGGTTTGGCAGCAGTAGAGCCATTGGTTTGAGCAATCGCCGAGGGTGGCTCAGCAACCTTTGCAGCCTGACTATTCTGAGAAATGACTAGAACAGAAAGACTCAAAAGGGGGGGCAAGAGACCCTGAAGTTTGATCATGAAACGTCCTAGAGCACTCCACACAAATCAAACGGTTGCGGTGCTATTCGCAACTCTGCCATTCTACGCATCTGAGTACCCACTCAGCTACTGAGAAGCTTAAATTTAGGCTAAAATCTGGGCTAAGAACTGACGGCTTCTCTCCTCTTTCGGGTTTAAAAAGAATTCTGCGGGCGTTGCGCGTTCGACGACCTGTCCCTGATCCATGAGCAGAACGTGATCCGCAACTTCTCTTGCAAACCCGACTTCGTGGGTCACAATTACCATTGTCATGCCGCCTTCGGCAAGTGATCGCATGACGTCCAGTACCTCCCGCACCATTTCAGGGTCAAGGGCTGACGTGGGTTCGTCAAACAGCATAATTTTGGGCTGCATGGCAAGGGCACGGGCGATCGCCACCCGCTGCTGCTGCCCCCCAGAGAGTTGACCCGGGTACTTATGCGCCTGCTCTAAAATGCCAACCCGCTCTAAAAGCTGCATGGCGATCTCTTCGGCTTGGGGTTTAAACAACCGCCGTACCCAGATTGGCGAAAGGGTAATGTTTTGCAGCACCGTGAGATGAGGGAACAAATTAAACTGCTGAAACACCATCCCCACTTCGCGGCGAATCGCCTCAAGATGGCGCGGGTTTTGGGTCAGCGCAACGCCATCAATAATAATGCTGCCCTTCTCATGGGATTCAAGACCATTAAGGGTGCGAATGAGGGTAGACTTGCCAGAGCCAGAAGGCCCCATCAGCACCACGACTTCTTGAGGGTAGACCTCTAGGTCAACACCCTTTAGCACCTGAAACGTGCCGTACCATTTCTCAATACCCTGAGCTGAAATAATGGGGGATGCCGAAATATCTACGACATTCGTGACTGCATCAGTCATAGCTAAGATCCTGAAGGAAGTTCTAAACGGCGGCTGGCAACTGACATACCGTAGCAAAACAGCCAGTAGATTAGCCCCAGTACCAGGTAAACCTCGGCATAGCGGCCTAAATACTCAGCTTGAGAGGTAATGCTACGAGCAATGCCTGTCAGCTCTACAAGCCCCACAATGGAAAGCAGCGCCGTATCTTTAAATAGGCTAATAAACTGTCCCACAATGGCAGGTACTACAGTCCGCAATGCCTGAGGCAGCACAATTAGACTAAGCGTGAGCGGTGTGGATAGCCCCAACGCTCTAGAGGCTTCCCACTGTCCATTTGGGATAGATTGTAGGCCACCCCGCACGGTTTCGGCGAGGTAAGCGGCACTGAAGAGGGATAGACCTGCGATCGCCCTCACTAACTGATCTACCGTAATTTGAGGCGGTAGCAATAGCGGCAGCATCACCTGAGCCATAAACAAAATACCGATGAGGGGCAGTCCCCGAATTAGCTCAATGTAGCCCGTACTCACCACGCGAATCACGGGCAGTTGGCTTTGCCGCCCCAATGCCAGAAAAACCCCTAAGGGAAAAGACAGCACGATACTCACCACCGCGACGAGCAGCGTTAAGAGCAGCCCATTCCAAAATGTGGTGCTGACAGTGGTAAGCCCTAAGCCACCGCTAATCAGCCAAAGCATGACGAAAAACGTCAAAAACCAGAGCAGCGGGAGCCATGTTTTGAGCGGTTTCCCCCAGGGCTGCTGCTGACTCCAAGCGCCTAGATAACCGCTCCCTAAGGCTATACCCGTAATGCAACAGAGCCAAGCAGTAGGCTCTAAGCCTTGGTTGCTGAGGGTGATCGCCCCCACAAGCCCAGCTCCTCCGCCAATACCCCAAGCACTTTCTCTGCGCCCCCAACCCTGCATTACCCCCCAAGACAGAGCGGGAACCGTCACCAACAGCATTAGCACCAACCAAAGTCGCCAGATTTGCTCCACCGGATAGCGACCTACAAAAATAAGACGGAGGTTAACCGTCACAACCTCCCACTGCGCTTGAGTAAAGATCCAGGTGCCCAGTGCCGTTAGCGTGGTGGCAATAATGCCAAGACTGACCAGCGTGAGGAGGACGTTAGACCAGGTGCTTAAAAGATTTTGTCGTGCCCAAATCCAGTATTTTTGACGAGAAGAGGGGCTGAAAGCCGTTTTGAATCGGGTTTGCCAAGACTCCATAGGTGATCAGCGCTCTATGATTTGAATACGGCGGTTATAGAGATTCATGACGAGCGAAATCGTCAAACTAATGGCTAGGTAGGTTGCCATCAATAGCAAAATCACCTCCACAGCGCGTCCGGTTTGGTTAAAGGTGGTGGAAGAGACAGAATAGAGGTCAGGATACCCCACGGCGATCGCCAAGCTAGAGTTTTTGGCAAGGTTGAGGTACTGACTCGTCAAAGGCGGCACTATTACCCGCAGCGCCTGGGGTAAAATCACCAGCCGGAGCGTGAGGTTAGGCTGAAGCCCCAGAGATCGCGCTGCTTCCCATTGACCTTTGGGTACCGATAAGATGCCGCCGCGCACAATTTCAGCAATAAAGGCGGCGGTATAGAAGGTGAGTCCAAACAAAATCGCAGAATATTCTGGGGTTAACAGCAGCCCACCTGTAATGTTGTTGTTGCGTACCGCTGGCAGCTCCAAATTCCACGGAAACTCTTTGGTCAATACCCAGGCAATACAGCCCCAAAAAATAACGGTAATAGTCGCCATAAACCAAGGGCTGGCAGGTTCGCCTTCGAGCTGGCGGCGGCGTAAGGTGCGAAAGACCC
Organism: Thermosynechococcus sp. WC_1; assembly: GCA_020058975.1. Lineage (GTDB taxonomy): Bacteria > Cyanobacteriota > Cyanobacteriia > Thermosynechococcales > Thermosynechococcaceae > JAAURS01. The sequence continues at coordinate 6,856 of JAGVDA010000179.1, forward strand.
ATCGGGCGATCGCCACGCCAATGCCAATGCAGATAATCCAGGATAGCAGGCTGACCCGAGGCAAAAAATTGGGCAAAAGCAGCCCTCGCTGACTCAAAGACAAATCGCCCAATAAGCGAATTCGCTGCTCAAAGGGTGGCGCACTTAAAAAGACCGCAAAGTACCAAAACATTAGCTGAATCAGCAGCGGCAGATTCCGAAAAAGCTCCACATAGACCGTCCCCAACTGCCGCACCAGCCAGTTAGACGACAGCCGCGCAATGCCAATCCCCGTGCCCATTAACGTTGCCAGTACCAAACCCAGCGCCATAATGCGCAGGGAATTGACGATACCGACACCCAGTGCCTGAGCATAGGTATCGGTCGGCTGGTAGGGAATGGGCGTTTCGCCAATATTGAACCCTGCCTGGGACTGGAGAAAATCAAACCCAAAGCTCAGCTGCTTTTGCTGAAAATTTGCGACAAGATTACTGCCACAATAGGCCACGAGTAGGCCAATCAGTCCCAACACCAGAATCTGAGCAGCCCAAGGCCAAAACTTAGGATGGTTCCAAGGCTGCGACTTTACCGCTTTCATACATCGCCTGCCAATACAAATAAGACTGTAGCAAAGGCTAAGTTTAAAAAGGTTAGCGTAAAATGCGATCGCAACCTGTTTCTTGAATCACTTGTGTGCTGAAGCCAGAACCCAGCGCTACTGAAAAGGTTATCTAATCCAGAGACAGGGTTCATTTTTTTGGGTTAATATCGACTTTAAGCCCCTGATGTCGCTTTACTCATTAAAAGTTTCTCATTAGGGTGCGATAGGTTTATGCAGCGTAGCTCTTTGGCGAGAGGTACGCTGTTTTTTTGAGTCCCAAACTCCGCAACAATAAAGAGAGACGCTACAGCAAGGTCAATCTGCATCCAATATGATAAAAGTGATTTTTTGGGGCACGCCTCAATTTGCAGTGCCTGCGCTTGCACGCCTGCTTACAGATTCTAGGTTTGATGTCTTGGGCATTGTGACCCAGCCCGATAAGCGACGTGGGCGTGGCAATCAGCTCGTTCCTTCGCCCGTTAAGCAGTTGGCCTTAGAGCATGAGTTACGGGTCTGGCAGCCTGCTCGGGTTAAAAAAGATGCTTTGACTTTAGAAGAACTCCGATCGCAGCAGGCCGATGCCTTTGTGGTGGTAGCCTATGGTCAAATTTTGTCTCCAGAAATTTTAGCGATGCCGCGCTTGGGCTGTGTAAATGCCCACGGTTCGCTATTGCCGGCCTATCGCGGCGCTGCCCCCATTCAGTGGAGCCTTTTTAACGGCGATGCGGTGACGGGCGTGACCACAATGCTGACGGATGCGGGGATGGATACAGGCCCAATGCTGCTCAAAGCCTCTATATCTGTTGAGTTATTGGATGATGTTGTAGCGGTTTCTGCGCGTTTAGCAGCAACCTCTGCTGATTTGCTGATTGAGACGCTTACAAAACTAGATCAGGGCAGCATTACGCCGCAGCCGCAGGAAGATAAGCTTGCCACCTATGCCCGTCTGCTCGACAAGCCTGATTTTTTGATGGATTGGGAAAAACCTGCGATCGCCCTCCACAATCAGGTGCGGGCATTTATCCCCAACGTTGTGGCACAATTTCGCGGACAGCCCCTTAAGGTGTTCAAAACGGTGCCCCTCGGCACGCAGTACCAAGATGCACTCCCAGCCGATCTGCAAATGCTATTGGCAGATCGGTTGCAGCGAGAAACGCCGTCGTTTGATCCAGGTACTATTATTTTAATTGCCAAGGGACATGGCCCTATAGTGCAGACGGGGGAGGACTTACTGCTGCTTCAGTCCGTTCAGCCTGCGGGAAAAAAGCAGCAGAGCGGCTGGGATTTTGCCAATGGGCTAAGGCTAAATGTGGGCGATCGTTTTGAGAATGGCGTTCTTGTTTGAGATAGCACTCAGGTCATTTCGGAAGACTGGCTTTTCTTAGGTCTAACGTCTCCGGACAAAACATCAATTCACATGCACTGTGTGTCAGTTGACGGACATAAGGACTCCAGAATGGAAGATCCCAGTTTATTGTTTTTTATTCCGTGTACCTGATCCTGATCTTTATTATGGATCTCAAGAAACAATCTGAACGATTTTTGGAGCGTGAATGCATTTTCCTCAAGCATCCTCCGGCTTCCTAGCGTTGTCAGTCAAGAAAGAAACCTGGGCATCCTAAGACTTAATTAGCCCCTTGAGCGACTCCTGTGAATCTTCGCACTAAAGCCTTGTTGTTCAGTAATGCCAGCCTAATGCTGGTGTTATTGGGCATTGCTCTAGGTATGCGCCAACCTCTTTTACAGCGATTTTCTGTCCTAGAGCGGCAGATAATGGCAAAACAGATGACTCGTGTTGTAGATGCCTTCTTGCTGCAAGCAGAAAAACTAGATGGCAGCGCCGTAGCAGAGTCAAATTGGACAGAAATGCATACCTACCTGGGTGGGGAGACACCTGCTGCTGATCCTAATTTTTATACTGATACTTATTCCTATAACGGGATAGGGGGGGGATACAAATTATTGGGTCTTTTGGATCGACAAGGACGAGCGCGGCATTTAGATTGGGTGAATGAACAAACGAAACAGTTACAGCCTGTTCCCAATCCACTGCATCAGCAAATTCTAAACTCGCCGGGACTCATCCGCTTCCCAGCAGATGATGATCCAGCCCTATCCTCAAGCCGCAACATCTTTGTTTTACCTACCACAAACCAGCCGTTGTTGCTGGCAGCCCGCCCAGTCTTAACCAGCACTTCCAAAGGCCCTCGGCATGGCACCGTGGTTGTCGGTGACAGTATTGATCAATCCTTTCTCGACCGATTGGTGAAAAACAGTGTGCTCAAGGTGCAGTTGATTCCGGTTACGCCAAGCGCCCGTCTATCTGTTTCAGCTAAACCAGATCAAATCCTGCAAGTTTCCCCCCAAATCGAAACCTTAAATCATCAGTGGCTCACGGGCAATATTCATTTGCTCAACGGCGACGGTCAACCCGTTTATATTTTGCAAATCAAGTATCCCCGTCTGGAATACCAACGGGGGGAAGATATGCTGAATCAGCTTACTGCCATCTTATTTGGTGTTGGCCTTACCCTAGGTGTGGTGATTAGCTGGCTCTTAGATCGAAATCTTCGGCATCAACAATTATTGCAAGCCTCGCAAACAGCACTGCGCCTGACCAATCTGGAATTAGAAAAACTAGCCAATATAGATGGACTCACACAAGTGGCAAACCGCCGCTCTTTTGATCACTATTTGCAGCAGGAATGGTCACGAGGCCAACGCAACCAGACACCACTAACCCTAATTCTCTGCGATATTGATTATTTCAAACGCTTTAATGACACCTATGGACATTTGCTGGGCGATGCCTGTTTAGTGCAGGTCGCTCAGGGTCTAAAAGGCTCTGTACAACGCCCTACAGACTTTGTGGCTCGGTATGGGGGTGAGGAATTTGCAATTATCTTGCCCGAAACTTCTCTCGCAGGAGGGCAGGTAGCTGCCCAACGGTTACAAGACCAAGTCCAGCAACTTAAGATTGAGCATCGGAGTTCGCCGATAGGGCCTTATGTGTCTATGAGTCTAGGGGTGGCCTGTATGATACCGCGATCCAATTCTTCGGCAGATGTGTTGATTGCCCAGAGTGATCAAAACCTGTATTTAGCCAAACAACGAGGTAGAAATCAGGCTTGTGTTCAATAAAAACCAAGCCAAGTAACCTCAAGATTACAGACAAGATCGCTGGCTATTTTTAAATAGCGTTCTCTTCAACCAGCAATGTTCATTCACCTACTTAAGTTTTTCCTCCTGCAGCTTATCTTGTACCGTAGAGCGAATCTGTAGCTCCTTAAGCTGCTTCGCATCGACATCAGACGGTGCTTGGGTCAGTAAACAGCGAGCCTGTTGAGTTTTAGGAAAGGCGATCGTATCCCGAATGGATTCTTCCCCCGACATCAGCATGACCAGCCGATCTAAGCCGTAGGCAATCCCACCGTGGGGTGGGGTGCCGTAGTTAAATGCCTCTAGCAAAAAGCCAAATTTATTTTGGGCTTCGGCGTCAGAAAGCCCGATCGCCGTAAACACCTGCTGCTGAAGCTCTGATTCATAGATCCGCAAACTCCCGCCGCCAATTTCTAGACCGTTATAAACCAAATCATAGGCTTGAGCGCGCGCTGTCTTAAGGTCGTGACGGTCTTCTGGCAGGGGTGCCGTGAAGGGATGGTGGATGGCTTCCAGCCGCTTCTCATCAGCATTCCATTCAAACATCGGAAAGTCTACAACCCACAGTAGGCTAATCACTTCTGGGTCAATGAGCTTCATTTCTTCGCCCACAGCCAACCGCACTCGCGATAAAGAGGCGTTCACCACCTCAGTGGTACCCGCACCAAACAGCAGCAGATCGCCAGGTTTGGCCTGGGTTCGCTCTAGCAGGATCGCAATTTGTTCTGGGGTCATGTTGTCTTTAATTGCCCCAATGGTGTCAATTTCACCACCGTCACGAATGCGAATATAGGCTAACCCCTTGGCTCCGCCTTCGCAAGCAACTTTAAACAGATCGCCACCGGGCTTAATCCGCACATTAGAAATTTGGTCGTTTCCACCTGGAATCGGCAGAACTTTGACGACACCACCCTGGGCGATCGCCCCCGAAAAAACCTTGAATCCAGAAGTTTGGAATAGGTCTGAGACATTCACCAACTCCAGTCCAAATCGCGCATCGGGGCGATCGGTGCCGTAGCGATCCATTGCGTCGGCGTAGGTAATTTGAGGGAAGGTGCTGGGCAAATCTACGCCCTTAACGGTTTTGAATAAATGCCGCATCAGCCCTTCATTGAGCGCCATAATCTCTGCTTGAGACATGAAGCTCATTTCCATATCGAGCTGAGTGAACTCCGGCTGGCGATCGGCTCTCAGGTCTTCATCTCGAAAACAGCGTGCCACTTGGTAATAGCGGTCAAACCCAGAAACCATCAGCAACTGCTTAAACAACTGTGGCGACTGCGGCAGCGCAAACCACTCGCCAGGGTTAACGCGACTGGGCACTAAGTAATCTCGTGCGCCTTCGGGGGTAGAGCGCGTCAGAATGGGCGTTTCTACTTCAGTAAAATTCTGAATATCTTCGAGGTAGCGTCGCACGGTTTTAATAATTTGATGCCGCAGCAAAAGATTATTGCGCATTCGTTCACGGCGTAGATCTAGGTAGCGGTACTTGAGGCGCAGCTCTTCACGCACCGTTTCAGAATCTGCAGAGGAAACCTGAAATGGGAGCTGCTGGCGGACAGCATTGACCACCTCAATGACCTCGGCGTAGATCTCAATCTCGCCCGTCGCAATTTTGGGGTTGAGGGAATCTACGGGGCGCTGGGTGACTTTACCCTGCACTTTGACCACATACTCATTTCGCAGTGATTCCGCTAAGGCATAAAGTTCAGGCGTGCGTTCTGGGTCGCTGACAATTTGAACGGTGCCCTGGCGATCGCGCAGATCTAGAAAAATAACGCCCCCATGATCGCGGCGGCGATCCACCCACCCAAACAGGGTGACGGTTTGACCCACATGTTCGCCTCGAAGTTCGCCGCAGTAATGAGTTCGCATGATAATGAGTTAACGACAATGCAACAAAAAAGGTTCAAGTGGCGCAGCGCAGCTAGGGCTACCCGCTTTTTTAGAAAACCTTTTAATTATTACAGCTTTAAGAGCACTGTTGAACACAGTGATTCAATACAAGTGCTTAAGTTCAGCAGTTGCAAATTCAAAATACTAGGATGAGTAGAACACTGCGGGGGGTTGAGTATCATTAATGAACTGCTTAATTGCAAGGATGATAGATCGTTAATGATGCAGCCCTCCCCTCCCAAACCATTAGCCTCTGCTGAATCCCGCTTCCCTCTCAAAATGATGCAGTGGGTGGGATGCAGCTTTGCGTTTGGGGTAAGCGTTATATTAGTGGCAACCAACCCAAAGCAAACACACTACACCGAGTTTGCAACACAGACCGTCTCACGCCTTTTAGTTCAAGACCTGTGCCGTGCCAATGACCGCACGCCTAAGCTATTTGACACAATGATTAAAGATGGCTGTCAAGCCTTTATGCAGCAAGGCAAAGCCGAAATCCGCGCTTTTATTGCCCACAACACCGAGCGCCAAGATTTTTTACTGTTTAGTCTTTACACCACAGAATTTCCGATTCGTCCCCTCAGGGTACTCGGCGTTTTTAATCATTTTTTCTTGATTTCTTAGGGTTCTAAGATCACCAAACCTTGACGTAAAGTTGACCAGCGCTCATCCTTCCATTGAACGACAGTAGAAGGCATCCGGTTTGCATGAAGTGGCGGCAGTACCCATCGTTCTAATGTGGGGGTCAACACAGATGGAAACGCTTGAGCAATCTCGTCTAAATGTTCTAAAGGCGGCTCACCTGAAAGATTAAGGCTTGTGGTGGCAAGCGGCCCCGTCTGCTTCAAAATCTCTAGGGCAGGCAACCAGTTAGGGACTCGAATCCCGATAGTGGCTGGGGTAGCTGGATTAACGGCATCAGGAACGCGAAAGCTTTGCCCCAAGCTTTCGCCCTTAGGCAGCACTAACGTCACTGCACCAGGCCAATGTTGAGCAGCGACGGCTTTCCAAATTGAACGAGATCTAGCGTCGCCATCAACAAAAGGCCATAGCTCTTCTGCCGATGCCGCCATCAAAATCAGCGGCTTTTCTAAAGGGCGCTGTTTTGCCCCATAAATCTTCGCTGCTGCGTCAGGCACTGCTGCCAGAGCAGGCACCGTATCGGTCGGGAATGCAATGAGTTGACCTGACTGTGCGGCGCTCACCAATGCTGCAATAGAGACTTGAGACATTGACCTAAATGGCACTAAAGGCTGTGGAAAGGTCTGTATAGCTCTGAGTTTCGTTTAAGAGCGCTGCTGCAACCTGAGCGACGGGTAAGCTTTCGATTTCTTGGGAAGCCACCACGCCAGAATCATTGGGGTCAGGTAGGCGCAGACGCAGGGTCAGGCTATCGGATTCCATCTCTTTGGCTCCAATCACCGCCATGACGGGAATTTTGGCTTTTTCAGCATTGCGGATTTTTTTGCCTAGGCGATCGCCCCCCGCATCCACCTCAACCCGTAATCCCTTCATCAGAAAATCTGCTGCAACCTTCTGAGCAAATGGGATTTGATCATCAGAAACCGTCAATAGCCGCATCTGCACCGGAGCCAGCCAGAACGGGAAATTGCCCGCATACTGCTCAATCAAAATCCCAATCAGCCGCTCTAAAGAACCAAACGGCGCACGGTGAATCATCACAGGGCGTTTCCGGTTGCCGTCTTCAGCGACGTACTCTAGGCCAAAGCGCTCTGGTAGGTTGTAGTCTACCTGCACGGTTCCTAGCTGCCATTCTCGCTCTAAAACATCTTGGAAAATAAAGTCCAGCTTAGGGCCGTAAAACGCCGCTTCGCCAATGCCCTCAAAGTGATCCATCCCTAGGGTTTCGACAGCGCGACGGATGGCAGTTTGGGCTTTTTCCCAA
>JAGVDA010000103.1 GCA_020058975.1 Thermosynechococcus sp. WC_1
CATGGGTGGTTGACACGGGCAGACCCCAGCGCGATGCCAGCAAAACCGTGGCGGCGGCTCCCAACTCCGCACAAAATCCAGAGCTGGGCTGTAGTGCTGTGAGCTGTTCGCCGACGGTCACAATTACCTTTTTGCCCCAAGTCGCCAGCCCAATTACAATGCCAACACCCCCCAGCAATAGTGTCCAGAGTGGCACAACAACGCCCGTCACAGGAATCGTCTGGGTCTGCCAGAATGCCGCAAAGCTTGCCAAAGGAGCCACTGCATTGCCAACATCATTAGAACCGTGGGCAAAGGCCATACAGCAGGCGCTGACGACCTGAAATTTAGCGAGCTGCCGTTCTACGAGGACGTTTTCTGCTTCCATTTCAGGGTTCAGAATGGGTAGAGTCCAGAGGGTTAACCCCAGTAAACCCAACAGCCCTAGCCCTAGCGCATAATCGTGATGCGGTAATGTCCAGCTCCAATGCCTGTCCACAAAGGTTGCCGCAGGCTCTACAGCCGTTGGAAACACCAGTCCACCCACTACGCCCACTAGCGCAACGCTCAGCCAGGGTTTCCAGTGTTTCCATCGCTCCAGAGGAGAAGGTTGAACTAACACCGTCCGCTGGAGGATCCAGAAAAAAATGGCAGACATCAGTCCGCTAGCGAAAGGGGTTAGAACCCAGCTCACCACAATGGTGCGGATCATTGCCCCATCCAGGGCGTTTAGACCAAAGGCAATGAGGTTAATGGCGGCGATCGCCCCCACTGCCGCATGAGAAGACGCTACCGGCCAACCCCGCCACGTTGCAAACAATAGCCAAAGGCTGGTAGCTAACAGCTCTGCCACAATACTGACCACAAAAAGCTGTGGGTGCCCTTCAAAAAGCGAAAGGGGCGCAACCTTTCCTGTTAGGGTCGCTGTGACCTCGCGACCAAAGAAAACCGCGCCCGTCAGCTCTAAAACCCCCGCCAATGCGATCGCCTGACGCAGCGTAATGGCTTTAGACCCCACTGAAGTGCCCATTGCGTTGGCAACATCATTTGCACCAAGGTTCCAGGCCAAAAAGAAGGCCAAGCCCACCACCACAAAAAGCCACACAATGCTCATGGGGATGGCGTCATGAATAAACCCCAATCGACTGCACCAATAGCGTAAAAGCACCCGCCTCAAAATGAGGATTTAAGACCCCGTCATATTCAAATTTGCTCAGCATGAGCTGAAAAGATCGGATGCGACCTGAATTGAAAGAAGCGCCATTTTTGACGGTTTTGGCACGAAAGACAGGCACCAGTTTAGAAAATGGAATCTGCACGGTTGCCCATTGATTCATGGTCGTATCAAAGGAGTAGGCATACGCGACGCTATCCCAACTGTTTTCATCCCGCACCAGCAGCTTATAGCGCTTGCCATCGCCTTTAATTCGTAGTTCTAGGCCAGTGGCGCTGAAAAGATTCAAGGGTGGCTCAAAGTTTCGAGTTCGCACAGATGCGAAACCACCAGAGTTAGCGGTTGAGACATCGCCTGTAAAGCGTGCCCCGTCGGCTGCTTGCTGAAGCGTACTAGCACTAACGCCACCCATGACGACATCATCTAACGCACCCCAGATTTGGCTCAAGGGCAGCGAAGCATCTTGGAAATTAAAGATAATGCCCGCCTGGGGCTGTGGGGTGGGTGGAGGCGTGGAACCCGTAAACATTTTTTGAACCCAACTCAATAGAGGGACTGCTTCAAAGTAATTGAGGGTTTGTAAGAACCGCCCGAAATCCCACGAAGACTTGCTGAACTCAAACATAGTGTGTGACTCACCCAGCGATTTGCCAAGATTTTTAATATATCGCTGTCTAGCCTCCGCTCAATCAGTCTTGCGGCGGCGGCTCTGTCCCCCCGCTGAGGTTTGACTTGCCGATGCCCAATTCTTTCTTGCTGTGTTTGAGGGTTTTGAACAGATCTTTAATTTGTTTATAGGCTTCGGCGCTAGAGATTTTGCCATTGGTCTCTAGGGCGCAAATAAAGCCAACCTGCGCGGCAAACTCCTGAAGGTTGGAGTTAAATACCAAATTGGTGGGCGTAAAATCGCCGTAGTAGCGGCTGCGAGGGCGCAGAAACTCATCTTTACTGCTGGGCGGCTGATCTTGAGCCATCGGGTTCACCCTACCTAAAAATTAGTCTAAAAAAGTATTTATACAGCTTCAATATGACATTTATACTTTGATGTGGGTTGATCAATTCACATCAAAGTTTTAGGTCATCCATAAAAGCATTAGTCGAATGGTAGAGCCTGTAGTGAGAGAAAAATCCTTATTACCTAGGGTTCCCTTAAAATACATCTGGGCTATCAAGTTGAGCTTGGTCAAGGTTTGCCATTTCCCAGTCAACTCCCACAAGTTTTGTCTGCTGAAGGTTGCTTCGAGACAGATTTGCACCACGAAAGCTAGTGTGAATCAGCGCTGCGCCGTGTAGGTTTGCTCGATATAGGTTCGCCCAGGCAAAATTAGTCGTGGATAAATCAGCTTCAATGAATGTTGTGTTGACTAAATAGGCTCGGCATAAGTTTGCTTCTCGCAGGTTTGCTTGGCTTAAATCAGCACCATACATCTGAGCGCTAATGAGAATGGCACGGTATAAGGTGCTGTAACAAAGCACGGCTCCAGATAAATTGGCTTCGGTTAAGTCGGCATCGCTAAGGTTGCTGCGGCTCATCTGCACGCCATCGAGGTTGGCCTGCTTTAGATTTGCATTCCGAAGGTTGGTGCCAATGAGGTTCGCCTTATGGAGATCTGCTTGTACAAGATTGGTTTCTTGTAGGTTGGCACCAATTAGATTGGTATGGGTGAGGTCTACCTGCTTTAGCATTGCGCTTGCTAGATTGGCGATCGCCATATTAGCCCCCCCGCAATTCGCCTCCTGAAGATTAGCCCCCCCTAAATTGGCATTGCTTAAGTTTGCGCCACTGAGGTTAGCCCCACCTAGGTTAACGTCGGCTAAATCAACATGGCTGAGGTCTGGGGTGACGTGGGGATGCTGCGATCGCCAGTGATTCCAGCGCCAAATGCCTGAATGCAGCGTTTTTAGATGGTCTAAATTCGCCATTATTCTTTTGCTTGTCCAGACTTAAGAAGATCGGGATGTGCCCGTCCTGGCGTATTTTCCATCGCGCTCATGACGGCTCTCATCGCCGCCATAATGTCCTGCTCTTCTCCGCCGAGATACAGCCGACCGAAGGAGCCAACGGCCTGCACTTCCAAAATATTAATGAACGCCGCTTTTTCGGCTTCATTGGCAGCAAGGGCAGAATACGCCGCAGGCTGCACTTCCATCACGTAGAGCGACTGCCCCGCCAGCAGCATCTGGCCTCTTGCCATGCGGTTAATAAGCTGGGCTTGGTGGGCATCAATATTGCGAATCACCTGACTCGAAACCACGTTGGGTTTTAGGCAATCTTGCCGCCTTACGCCCAGAGACTCGAGGATGGCGCGAGAGGCGGCCTGGACATCGGCTTGGCTGCTGGCATGGACTTCCATGAGTCCAAACAAGCGTTCTACAAACTGGACGGCGGGTCGAACCGCTGCTGACTTTAAGGCCACATCCATGATGCGGTTGATTTCAATACCAGGAGAAATTTCAATCCAAAGAGACGTATCTCCTGGCAATGGCAAAAAGCCAGAGGCGACGGTTCCCATATAGGCGGCATGTTGCGGTTGCAGGCTATCTAAGTAAACGTAGCTTCGTAATTCAATGCCCAAATGTCGTTCTCCCTCGCGCCACACATTACAGCCCGCAACCATTGAGTTTACCCTGTGGCTGTACCCCCGCGACTGTTTGCAAGCCTAATTCTGTAGGGGCGCACATACCTTGCGCCCTTCTTGAAATTGCACCTTTCTAAAAGATGACATTCCCTTGTTTAAGAAAAAGCAGCAGAACTGCCCCCAGAAGAAAGTCTCGTGCTAAATTACTGAAGCTTAACGTCGGGAAAGTCCGGTTAAAGTCCGGCGCTGTGCCGCAACTGTAAGGGAATCATTCCCCAAGTCAGAATGCCGACGAACAGGGTGATTTTAGAAACCCTCACTTTATTTTCTATTCTCTGCGCTGCACAGGGAAGGAGCCTCCATTGCTATCTGAAGTTACTATCCCCACCACCTGTCCTGGCCTGTTTTGCCCTACGTCTGCCCAGGATGGCATTTTGTCTCGTATTCGGATCCCTGGCGGCCTTTTGAATGGGCAACAGTGTGAGGCGATCGCCACCCTATCCAATCAATTTTGCAACGACTTTGTCCAAGTCACCAACCGCGCCAACCTCCAACTCCGTAGGCTTCAGGCAAACCTGCCAGCCGAGGCGCTGCAACTGCTGCAATCCGTCACCCTAGCTGCACCTATTCCTGCAGTAGACGCAATTCGCAATATTATGAGCAGTCCCACAGCAGGGATTGATGCGAGGGCGCTCTTGGATACCCGCCCACTGGTCAGGGATTGGAATAACACACTCATGAGTCGCCCTGACTTAGCCATCCTTTCGCCTAAGTTCAGCGTTTGTTTTGACGGGGGGGAGCGTGTTTCAGTGGGCGATCGCCCCAACGACATCACCCTAGTGGCATTTGAACAGGAGGGCAGCATTCGTCTTAGGCTGTTTTTAAGTATGGGAGAACGGGGGGATGCGCCCCAAGATGTTGGGGTCAGCGTGAAGGTGACGGAGGCGATCTCCCTCCTCATCGCCTTAGCTGAAGTTTATCGAGACTATACCGCTCAACAATCTAGCAGCGCGAAAAAGCCGCGTTTAAGAGACTTACTCAAAGATTGGGGCATCGAGCGCTACTTCAACACCGTTACTCAAAAGGCTGGGTTTTCCCTGATTTTAGAAGTAGAAAATCTGCCTCAAAAGCCCTCTCTCTCATACGCTCATTTAGGGATTCACCCACAGCAGCAAACGGGATTGGCCTACATCGGGGTTAGCCTACCTTTAGGCCAGCTCCAAACTCAGCAGCTACAAGAATTGGCTTCTCTCTCTACTCGGTACGGGGATGGCACTCTACGCTTAACCCCTTGGCAGACCGTTATTGTACCTAATATCTCTACCTCGCAGATTGTCCAGATTCAGCAGCAGATTAAAGACTTGAACCTCCAAACAGATACAACACATCCGAGCAGCGCAATGGTTGCGTGTTCTGGGACAACGGGCTGTAAGGCTGCACTGACAGATGCCCAGCACCATGCCCAGATCATGACTGCCCATCTAGAGCGGTGCATTGCTTTAGATACCCCCATCAATATTCACTTCAGCGGCTGTGAAAAATCTTGTGCGCAGCATCGAGCTGGGGATATTACACTAGTGGGCGCTGAGCGACAGGGGACAGAGACTTACCAGGTCTATGTCGGAAACGACGGCTCTAAATTTGGTCGGGTACTTTATCCCTTGAGTGATGCAGATGCGCTACCCCAGCAAATTGAGTCTATGATTCGCGCTTACCAACAGCATCGTCAGAGTTTGCAAGAATCGTTCACAGACTTTGTGAATCGTCATGCGATCGCCGAACTCCAGCAGATCTTCGACACGGCACTCAGACAGCCATGATGGACTACATCCGAGATGGCAACGCCATTTATCAAAAATCTTTTGCCACCATTCGCGCAGAGGCAAATCTAGCGCTTCTGCCTGAAGATTTAGAAACCGTTGCGGTGCGCCTGATTCACGCCTGCGGCATGACCGATATCGTAGACGACCTCGCCTATTCTGTCAGCGCAGCGGCAATCGGACGCAAAGCCCTTGCCCAAGGTGCCCCAATTTTGTGTGATGCTCAGATGGTGGCAAACGGCGTAACGCGCAAACGCCTCCCTGCCCACAACGATGTGATTTGTACCCTCAACGAGCCTGACGTGCCTGCCCTCGCCCAAACCCTCCAAAACACCCGCTCAGCCGCAGCGCTAGAACTATGGCGACCCTTCTTAGAAGGTGCAGTGGTGGCGATTGGCAATGCCCCAACCGCCCTGTTTCGGCTCTTAGAAATGCTAGAAGAAGGCACACCAAAACCCGCGCTAATTCTAGGGTTTCCGGTGGGATTTGTGGGGGCGATCGAATCTAAGGCAGCTTTAGCCAAAATCCATCACGGCATCCCGTTTATTACCCTCCACGGACGGCGGGGGGGCAGTGCAATGGCAGCCGCAGCCGTGAATGCGTTAGCTCAGGAGCAGGAAATATGACCCAGGCATCACAAGGAAGACTCTACGGATTGGGCATTGGCCCCGGCGACCCTGAGCTACTGACCCTAAAAGCCCACCGCATTCTGACCTCGGTACCCGTCATTGCTTACCCCACAATGGAAAGTGGCAAGGTACTCGCTCGCGCAATTGTGGCAAGCTTTATTCGACCGGAACAGATTGAGCTGCCGATGCCTCTGCCTTTTAGCGTTGAGCGATCTTCCCAGCCCTACTACGATCAATCTGCCGAACACATTGCCCAACACCTCAGCGAAGGCCGTGACGTGGCGGTGCTGTGTGAAGGCGACCCGATGCTGTACGGGTCGTTTATGTACATTTTTAATCGTCTGGCAGACCGCTTTGATACCGAAGTGGTGCCAGGTATTTCTTCAACCTTTGCCAGCGCCGCGATGCTGGGTGCCCCGCTTACCTACCGTAACGACGTGCTGAGCATTATGCCTGCAACCTTAGATGCACAGACATTGCGCGATCGCCTTGCCGTTGCCGATGCCGCCATTATCATTAAGCTAGGCCGACATTTTGCTAAGGTAAAAGCCGTACTGCAAGACCTGAATCTTTTTGAGCGCGCCCTTTATATCGAACGCGCCACCATGCCCAATCAGCAGATCCGCCCTATTGCCGAGGTTGCTCCAGAAGAAGTGCCCTACTGGGCGCTGATTTTAATCCCCAGTCAAACGCGACCCCAGTAATTTTTTTTGCAGAACCTTTAGGTCTGATGCAATGAATCAGCCCATTCTCGATCTACTGCTGGTCATGGCCTTGGGTTTTCTGGGCAGTTTTGGGCACTGTGTCGGCATGTGTGGTCCTCTGGCAGTCGCACTGTCTTTATCCGAGGCTCAGCCGCAGACAAAAACTGTTAAGCGATCGCTCTTATTCCACAGCCTTCTCAATCTAGGCCGAATCACCAGCTATGCCTTAGTGGGCGCAGGCATAGGTGCCCTTGGTTCTGTGCTGGTCGCTGGGGGACAGTTTGCGGGAATTGACAGTGCCCTGCGTCAAAGCATCACCTTTTTGACGGGCGTTCTGCTGATTTGGATGGGGCTAACCCAGGTTGCGCCCGCTTTGCTGCCGAAACTGCCGCTCATTCATCCGCTGCAAGGCAAGCTGCACCAGCGGATGAATGCTGCCCTTGTCAGCGCTTCTACAACATCTCATCGCCTTACGCCATTTTTACTCGGGCTAACGTGGGGGCTAATCCCCTGTGGATTTTTGTATGCGGCTCAAATCAAAGCGGCAGCGGCTGGCTCGCTGTGGGGTGGGGCAGCGACGATGCTGGCCTTTGGGATGGGGACGCTCCCGTCAATGGTCGGCATTGGCCTTTCAGCCACCTGGATGAGCGCAGATCGTCGAGGGCAGCTCTTTCGCATGGGCGGCTGGGTCATGCTTGCCATTGGCATCCTGACCTTACTCCGCACCAGCGAAATGGTGGACTATACGGGGCATGGAGCGCTGCTATTGCTGATGCTGGCGCTGGTGGCTCGACCTTTGAGCCATCGGCTACCGTGGCTGTTGTGCTATCGGCGTGGGCTGGGTGTGGGGGCGTTTGGGTTGGCAGTTGCCCACACCGCCCACATGCTTGACCACTCCTTTTCATGGCGCATCGACGCGGTTCCCTTTTTGATGCCGCTTCAGCAATTGGGCATGGGGGCAGGCATCTTCGCCCTTGTGTGCCTACTGCCACCTGCGCTCACCAGCTTTGATCACTTTGAATCTCAAAAATGGTGGCGCTGGGTGCATGGGTTAGCGGTTCCTTCACTGCTATTGGCGGTCATCCATACCATTTTGATGGGGTCACGCTATTTGGGGAATTTAGATTGGACGGCTGCAAATAAGAGTCAAGCTGGATTGCTGCTGCTGGTGACGCTGGGCGTTTTTTTGCTGCGATCGCGGTGGCTCTGGTCGGCATTGTCTATTCGCAGGCCGGATGATTCATCTCGCTAAGGATCATGATTTTAAGCATCCCAGAAACACATGTTTCTGGGGTGCTTATTTTTATAAATGCTTTAACCGTAGATGGGGATCAGCTGAGTAATCGCCTGAATGGGCTGGGTTAGCGTGGACATCGCATTTTGCACAAACGGCAGACTATCAATGGTCATGCCTAAGCACAGCACCATCATATAGAGAATAGAAAACTTGAAGACCGAGCGCGCGACAGACTTATCTTCAGGGGTCTGAAGGAGCAAGACTGCCTTTTTGATAAACAAGACCCCAAGAATAAGAGCGATCGCCCCATAAAATGCGCCCGATGCCCCGCAAGGGTATACCAGCAGCAGTGAGACGGGTAGTAGTAGCAGCGTGTAGTAAAAAATCTGCCATGCCGTAGACCGAGCGCCTTCAACCACAGGCAGCATAGGAATATTGACCTTGGCGTAGTCTTCTTCAATCATCATGGCAAGAGGCCAAAAATGAGGCGGAGTCCATACAAAAATGATGGCAAACAGTACCCAGGCCGAGAGGTTGAGATCCCCTGTCGCAGCCGCCCAGCCCACTAAGGGGGGTATTGCACCTGCGGCACCGCCAATCACAATATTTTGAGAGGATGAACGCTTGAGCCAGTGTGTATACACGCCAATGTAAACCGCAATGCCAGACATCGAAAGCCAAGCGCTTAGAACGTTTACAAAGTGTGCTAAAAGGATGAATGCCGTGGCAGCTAGGGCGATCGCAAACACTGCCGCCTGCCAAGGCTGCACCCGACCCGCAGGTAAAGGTCGCGTACTGGTGCGCTCCATAATGGCATCAATATCGCGGTCATACAGACAGTTGATGGTGTTAGCAGAACCTGCCGCGCAAGCACCGCTAAAGAGGGTGACAAAAAATTTCCAAAGATCGACCTGACCGTGGGAGGCCACCCACATACTCGTGGCTGTGGTAATCAAAAACAGCAGAATGAGCCGAGGCTTCATGAGCTGGTAATAGTCTAAAAGCCGAAGGGCAAAGGAGGCTCGGTATAAAACCGTCTCGGCAGGCATAATCTTTAACATAAAACTCCTCTCCCAAAAAAATGAGCCAATCAACCTTTTCCTAAGCTGACTGCAATGCTCTTACATGAACCCAAAAATGTACTATAACTGTGCGCAAAAACTACTGTGACAGTGGCGAAGCGTGAAAAGAGCTACCGCTCGCTGCTGGAGAAGGAACGGCAAACAGATGATGGCTTGTCTGAGTGCGATCGCGCAAGGCAATCATGCTAAACAGCACGAGCGTCCCAAATAAGCTGGCTCCAATCACCTGATGAGAAACCGTCAGCCACTCTACCTGAAGGTGCAGACGCAGCGTCGAAATGCCGATCGCAACCTGAAGCCCCAATAGCCCTACCGCCATCCGCACCAGTTGGCGCAAAGTTGGATGCAGCGCCGCCGTTTTCCATGTTTTATAAGCCACTAACAGTACCGATAAACTGGCGGGTACCGCGCTAACCATGTGGCTGTTAAGCACCTGACAAAGCTGTGCCGTATCCAAACACTGATGCACCGCCCACCGCGAAGCCACCAGCGCCCCCAAAACGCTTTGCAGATAAATACAGAGTGCTGCCACCCCGCCATACAAATAGAGATTGCCAGCAACGCCTGTCCCTTGGTAAGGCGCAATAAAGCTGCTGATAACCGCCATGCTGCAAAAAAACAGCAGCCCCGTGGCGAGATGTGCCGTTACAATATCAAACCGCAAAAGCTGAGTGACGGTGAGTCCGCCCAAAATGCCCTGAAGAATGACGATACCTAGACTCAGGGTGATAGAGATAGGAAGCCAGCCTGGTAAGGTCTTGCGATATCCCCAGCAGGCTGCCGTAAGCCCCAGCGTCACAAATCCAATCGAAGACGCAACTAGGCGATGAAACCACTCTAGAAATACCTGTAGGTTCATCTGGGCAGAAGGCACTAAGGTGCCATAGCAAAGCGGCCAATCCGGACAAGACAAACCCGCATTCATGACTCGAGTGGCGCTGCCGAGTGCCATCAAAGCCAAGGTTGCAACGGTTACGCCATAAACAATCTTACGAATCACTGACAGCGGCGAGGCTGAATGAGTGGAGGGTGAAAACTGGGCGATCGCAGGGGACGGGTTAATTGAGCTATCAGCCATAAGTCACTAAAGGTAATGAATAAAAAAATGCTGTTTGAGAGCAATGAGGCTTACGTCGAGCATTTAGGGATCCATATTGAATCAAAAGAGTACAAAAGAGTAAATATACTCCCCCATTCTAAGGAGTTATCAGAGTAGGTAACTGTAGCTTTTTTAGCGTTGAGAGTTTTGGTCGCAATTTTAAGGCACGAGCGCCCCGCCAGAGTGGTGTATGCGTCCTCAGTTAAAAATGGGTGAGAATGGCGATAATCTATCCAGCTCAATGCTTAAAGCCTTCTCTGATAGTGGAACCGGAGATTTTAGCGGTAGTCAATTAGCGCTACAAAATGCCATCTCTCCGCACTCTGCCATCAGATTTGTGCCCGATCCCAAAAAAAATCAGGAAAATTGTCACAACCTGTAATGTGTAATGCCACTTCTTTGAGACACTGGTTTACCTTAATAAGGTATGTTGATCTGTCTTAAAGATGAAATCAACGTAACTGGAAGCCTACAGACTTGGGTAAATTGTTCTAAAAAGGTTCACGGCGTAAACCAGGCAAAGCCTAAGATTGTGTAGCAGCCAGCCAACAGTCGTTTTTCAGTACGGTCGAGGATAGCAGTGAAAGTTCCAAGTACAATAACGGCACTAGTGGTTGGGATTACCCTAACGTTGGCAAGCCTCTGGATCGGTCAAAATCATGGACTGATGCCAGTCAGCGCATCGTTTGAAGCCAAAAAAATTGATGATTTGTTTAACGCAATGATGGCAATCTCGGCAGGATTGTTTTTTATTGTTCAAGGAGCCATTCTGTACTCGGTCTTTTTCTTTCGTCGTCGCCCTGGAGATGACACCGATGCAGCACCGATTGAAGGCAACGTCCCTCTCGAAATTTTATGGACGGCTGTGCCAACGGTCATTGTGATGTGGCTAGCGGTCTACAGTTTTGACGTCTACAAATCTGTAGATGGTGGTAACGCCATTGGCTCTAACCACATGGCGCATCAGCACGCCCCCACCATGGCATCAATGCCTGGATCTGCAATGGCAGCGTCAATGCCGAGCGGCAGCCTATTCTCGAACCCACTGGCGGCACCCCCCATTTCTACTGGAGACAATGCGGCGCAAGAGCCTCTGGTGGTGAATGTTCAAGGTCTTCAGTATGCCTGGATTATGACCTACCCCGAGACGGGCATTGTGTCTGGAGAATTGAGACTGCCTCAAAATCGTCCGGTGCGCCTCAATATTTCGGCTAATGACGTGATTCACGCCTTCTGGGTACCTGAGTTTCGTCTTAAACAAGATGCCATTCCAGGGCAAGAAACGCACCTTAGCTTTACGCCCAACCGCGTCGGCACCTATCCTTTAATTTGTGCAGAACTTTGTGGTGCTTACCACGGCGGCATGAATACAAGGGTAATTGTGCAGTCTCCAGAAGAGTATCAGGCTTGGGAAAATAGCCAAAAGACCGTCGCAACGAAGGATCCGGTAACGGTTGCTGCGCTGATCCATGATGAGGCGATGGCATCTCAGGTTAAGGCGATGGGCTTCGGTTCCGATCATTCTGTTATGAATCATTTGCGTCATGAAGCGATTTCAATGGCTGAAGTTGAAAAAATTGCGGAGTCTCTTTAGCCCTAAGGAGATCCTGAGATCCTGAGAAATTTAGTAGATTTAACGCCCCGTTCCGTTTGTAAGTTTTTAAGGACTGCTGTATGACCCAAGCCGAACTGTCAGACCCAAGACAGCTTGAACCCCTGGTAGAGGCTGATAATGGCTCAAACTGGCGGGAATATTTCAGCTTTAGCACCGACCATAAGGTCATTGGCATTCAATACCTCGTCACCAGCTTTGTTTTTTATCTCATTGGTGGCGTTTTGGCGGAACTGGTGCGAACCGAGCTGGCAACGCCTCAGGTGGATTTTGTCAGCCGTGAAACCTACAACGCGCTTTTCACTATCCACGCCACCATCATGATTTTTCTGTGGATTATCCCCACGTTGACGGGAGGGTTTGGCAACTTCCTGATTCCCCTCATGATTGGGGCGCGGGATATGGCCTTTCCTCGGCTGAATGCGATCGCCTTTTGGATGATCCCCCCTGCTGGAATTCTGCTGTTGTGCAGCTTCTTTGTAGGCCCCGCCAGCGCCGGATGGACGTCTTACCCACCCCTAAGCCTAACGGTCAATAAAGCAGGTGAAGCCATCTGGATTGCAGGGGTTATCGTGCTAGGCACTTCGTCGATTATGGCGGGGTTAAACTTCGTTGTGACCATCCTGAAGATGCGGATTCCCAGTATGCCCATCAAAAAGATGCCCCTATTCTGCTGGGCGATGTTGGCAACCTCAGCACTTCAGCTCACGGCGACGCCAGTCCTTACGGGCGCAATGATTTTGCTAGGCTTTGACCTTTTGGTGGGTACGGCATTTTTTAACCCTACGGGCGGCGGCGACCCGATTGTGTACCAGCACATGTTCTGGTTTTACTCCCATCCGGCGGTCTACATCATGATTTTGCCTGCCTTTGGCATGATCTCAGAAATTCTACCCGTCCATGCCCGTAAGCCGATTTTTGGATACTTGGCGATCGCCTATTCCAGTATTGCCATCAGCTTTTTGGGCTTAATTGTGTGGGCGCACCACATGTTCACCAGCGGTACCCCTGACTGGCTGCGGATGTTCTTCATGATTGCCACGATGGTAATTGCCGTGCCGACGGGGATCAAAGTCTTTAGCTGGGTGGCAACCATCTGGGGCGGCAAACTGCGCCTCAACTCTGCCATGCTGTTTGCCATCGGCTTTGTCTCGATGTTTGTCGTAGGCGGACTCAGCGGCATCATGGTGGCCTCCGTGCCCTTTGATATCCACGTCCACGATACCTACTTCATCGTGGCTCACCTGCACTACGTTCTGTTTGGCGGCAGTGTCTTCGGTATCTATGCGGGGATGTATCACTGGTTCCCTAAAATCACGGGTCGGCTGCTGGATGAAACCTGGGGCAAGATTCATTTTGCGCTAACCTTCTTTGGCTTTAACATGACCTTCTTGCCCATGCACGTCTTGGGGCTTCAGGGCATGAACCGTCGCGTGGCCGAATATGACCCTAAGTTTGCGACCATTAATATGATTTGCACCATTGGGTCGTATATTCTGGCTGTTTCCACCATTCCTTTTGTCATCAACGCTATTTGGAGCTGGTCAAAGGGCAAGATTGCAGGCGACAACCCCTGGAATGCGCTCACGCTAGAGTGGCTCACCACTTCACCGCCCCCCGTCGAGAACTTCCATATCGATCCGGTTTTAACCACTGGACCTTATGACTATGGTTACGAAGAGGAAAAAGAAGAGGCTTTAGTTTCTTGATTCTTTAGCGTCGGTTGGGTTCGGCTTCGCTCACCCAACCTGCATTTTGATTTGTCCCTAGAGATCAAAATAAATAAGATTCAGGATTTCGTAGGGGCAGGTTTAGCCAAAACTCCATCGCTAATGTCCAAAAAAATTAAACAAAACCTGCCCTCTACCCAGCATTTCGGTTAATTCACAATTCTAAGCAAGGAAAATTGGATAAAGACCCATGCAAGGTTCCATCGCTGACCAAAGCTCTATCGATCTAACGCATTCAGAAGCCACTGCGCCTGTCGCGGCTTCACACCATGCCGAACACCCTGACCTTAGACTATTTGGGTTTATCTTATTTCTGACCTCAGAAAGCATGCTCTTTCTGGGGCTGTTTGTGGCCTACCTTACCTTTCGATCTGTCGCCACAAGCTGGCCTCCAGCATGCACGCCAGACCTAGAGCTGCTTCTGCCTGGGATCAACAC
>JAGVDA010000081.1 GCA_020058975.1 Thermosynechococcus sp. WC_1
CACAATGACCAATCACCCTTGCTTGCCGTCGATTTTGATGGCATCGGCACTGATGAGCTGGCAGTAGAACTCAATGATGGGCAACCCCTTGCTGATACCGTCACATGGACTTCAGGCCGAGAAGGCCGTCACCAACGCCTTTACTGTGTGCCCATCGACTACTGGGGTGAGCTGCAAGGCCATCACGAATGGAAGCTCGATAACGGCTCAAAACTTGAGCTGAGATACAACGGGCACCAATCGGTGTTACCTCCCTCTCAGCATCCAGAAACAGGGCGCTATCAATGGCTTACACCCCCTGCTGAGTTTGAAGCGTGGGACAAGCTAACCTATACCAAAATCCCCTACACCCCTCAGTGGATGATTGATGCCCTGCTGATTGACCGACGGCAGCCGGAACAAATCAGCAGTAGTAACCCTGAGAGTGATCACGCTTGGGCTATCGAGTACATGGCGGCGATCACTGCCAATTATCCGAGCGATGACTATACCGACTGGTTTCGCGTTGGGATTGCGCTCAAGTCCATAGGTGACGACCTATTCCCACTTTGGGACACATGGTCAGCAAAGTCTGATAAGTACGATGGCGGCAAAATTCAGCGGCGCTGGGATGGCTTTAAGCCCAGGCAGAACGGCATTAAAGTGCTGGCTTGGTTTGCGAAGAAAGCAGGTTGGCAACCTGCCATTAAATCAGCACCAGATCCACGGGCTGAACGCAATGGTAAAGCACCAACACCCAAGCCTAAGACCACTGCTGAAGCTGAAATGTTTGATGACTTGCCAGCGGAATCAGTAGGGGCTAAAACTGCTCAAAATTCCAAAAAAGGCCGCAAGTCTAAGCGATGGCTGATGCTCCAAATGCTGCCTATACAGGCAGAGCTTACAACCCTCAAATTTAATCTACTAACCGAAATGATCGAAATTGAAAGCAAACCACAGGATGATCGGGCGCTGCGCGATCTGCGAATAAAAATAGAGGAACGACACGACGGCGATCAGTCTTTGGAGCCTCACCAGGATTTTGCTGATGTCCTTCATTATCTGGCTCGTGCCAATAGCTATCACCCTATTCATGACTACCTGAGAGCCGTTGAAGCCGTCTACCAAGACCGAAACAGCCCCACAATTTTTGATGAGCTGCTGACCCGTGGCCTTGGCTGTGCTGAAAACCCGCTCTACTCCGAGCTGCTTAAACGTGCCCTAGTTGGAGCTATCCGCAGGGTTTTTAACCCAGGCTGCAAGCATGACTGGGCACTGGTTTTTCAAGGCAAGCAGGGCAGCGGTAAATCAACTTTTTGGCGAATCATGGCAGGCGATGCATGGTTCACTGATTCAGTTACAGATGTAAAAAATAAAGACGAACTCATGAAGCTGCTGGGCTACTGGATTGTAGAGCTGGCAGAGTTGGAACGAATCACTAATAAAAAAGAAGACGGTGACGTTAAAGGATTTTTAAGCCGTCAGGTTGACCTATTCCGAGCGCCATACAGCAGCACGATGAAAGCTTACCCTAGAGCCTGCGTCGTAGTTGGAACAGTAAATCAAATCAATTTTCTCAAAGACCCCACAGGCGCAAGGCGTTACGGCATTATCCCAGCGGTGAACCAGGTCGATACAGCTTGGCTACAGGCAAACCGCGATCTGCTTTGGGCTTCAGCAATGGTGCTTTACCGCAAGGATTACCCTTCTTATCTGAGCGCAGAGTTGGAAGCCTTATCTGAAGAGAATAATAAATCTTTTCAGAATGATGACCCATGGGCTGATGGGATTTTGGAATGGGTGGCTAAACGACCTGAATTTTCAGTTGAAGATATTCTGCGCGATCACCTACTGATTGATCAGGATAAGTGGACTAGACGAGATCAAATGGCGATCGCTGCTGTGCTAAAGCAGGCAGGCTTTAAAAAAGAAAAAAAGATGATTATGGGAACCCGCTCATGGCGGTGGTTTCAGCCAGACATAAAAGAAGTGTCCAACCTGTCCAACCTGTCCAACGGGGGTGTCCAACCTCTAAACCCTTATCCAGCAAGCGATTGTCCAACCTGTCCAACCTTTTCCCTACCTTTACAAAAAAAAGAAGAGGTAGACGGCGTACAGAACGGAAAGGTAGGGGGAGAAGAAAAGAAAAATTTAGAGAGTAAGAAGTTAGGTTGGACGGTTGGACAGGTTGGACAGTTGAATCTAGAACCTAGCAATGGCAATGGTTTTGGCAGTGTCCAACCTTTGATAAAAGTGTCCAACCTCAAAATAGGCGATCGCTACAAAGTGACCTCGGTTGATGCGGTCGGCATCTGTGCCGATATTGATAGCGATATGGGGGTACGGATTCATTTTGAGTTAAGCGACCCACGTGTGCTGAAAGGCGTAATTCCCATTACGGCTTGGTTTGAAGTTAAAGACTTACAGGAGATCACCCCATGACCACACCCACACCAGAATCGCAACAAATCACGCTCAGCTTTGAAGAGCAGCTAACAATCAGGCTTTGTGCTGAACATGCCAAAACGCTTCCCAGAGAAGCGCTAGAGGATGAGCTGCTGAAACTCGTTACCCATATCAAAGTCACTGAAAAGATTTATCAGCAGATGCTTAAGAATGCTTGGGGGTTGAGATGACCATACTCCGAACCTATCAATCTCAACTTATTGATGAAGTCACCACGGCTTTTAAATCAGGGCATCGTAGAGTGATCGCCCAACTGCCCACAGGCGGCGGCAAATGCCTAGGCAAAGGAACCCTAGTGCTAATGGCAAACGGAAACATGAAGCCAGTCGAGCAAATCAAACCAAACGATTTACTTATGGGGGATGATTCAACCCCTAGGACTGTTCTTTCTACCTGCCAAGGGATTGAGCCTTTATACAAAGTTATTCCTGTAAAAGGAGATCCTTGGGTTTGCAACAAATCACACGTATTGTCTTTGGTTTCTAACTCTGATGCCTGCATCGTAAAGAAAGACCAAACCATTGATATTAGCCTTTCGGAATATTTCACTCTCAACAAAACTTCAAGGCACTGCTTAAAACAGTTTAGAGCGAAGGTCGAAGCCTTCCAGCCTGAATCATCAACACCTATCGCCCCTTGGGTCTTTGGCGTTTGGCTTGCTGATGGGGTTAAAAATGCTTCCCATTTTGCTTTGAATGATCAAAATAAATCATTCGTTGCACAACGGCTAACGGCTTACTTCTCTGCAATGGGGTATACCTGCCATTCAGAGAGAGAGTCAAGCAATCATGGGATTCTACTGAAAGTCAAAGGCGGTGATTATGGCAAATCACTAAAGCAGTTGATGTGGAAGATTTTTGAAGGTGAGGTCAAGTCAGAGAATTTGTTTATTCCTCATCGTTTCAAAACGGCTAGTTTTTCTGATAGAGCAAGTCTGTTAGCTGGCTTAGTGGATGGCGATGGAGCCTATAGAGGCAAAAGTATCGACTATTCAGCTAAAGGCAAAGCCCTTGCTGAAGATGTTTGTTTTGTCGCTAGATCATTGGGCTTGAGTGCCTACTTAAATCCTCGGGTGACAAGCTGCAATGGTAAAGATTTTGAGTCTTATAGGGTTTCTATTTCTGGAGATCTTAGAATCCTCCCTTGCGCTAGGTTTGACTTTCAACCTCGGGAGCAAACTAAAGACGTTCTCAGAACTGGAATAAAAATACAGCCTATTGGGGAAGGTGAATATTTTGGTTTTGAACTAGATGGGAATGGTCGATTTCTTCTAGGGGATTTTACCGTCACTCATAACACCACAGTCTTCGCTGAACTGCTGAGAAGGCTACAGGCGCGGGGCAATAAAGGTTTGACCTTGGCACACAGGCAAGAGCTAGTTAAACAGGCTCACTCAACCCTCGGGCGCTTTGGATTATCAGCAGGGGTGATCATGAGCGGGTATGAACCTGACCTTGCTGAACCTCTCCAGGTGGCGAGTGTGCAGACCTTGGCGCGGCGGCTGCATTACAACTGGGAACCTAACCTAATCGTGCTGGATGAATGCCATCACGTAACCTCAAAAAACCAATATCAGCAGGTGTTAGACCGTTACCCCAAAGCGTTCGTGCTGGGCGTTACCGCCACACCCTGTCGATTAGATGGCAAAGGGCTGGGGGATGTCTTTCAACACATGGCGCAAGGGCCATCGGTGGCTGATTTGGTAGAACAAGGCCATTTGGTTGCACCACGTTATTTCAGCATCCCAGCGGCATTTGATTTAGAAGCTGTCAAGCTCACCGCAGGCGATTACAACGCCAAACAGCTTAAAGAACAGTGGGATAAATCCAAAATCCATGGTGACATCGTGGGGCACTGGATGGAACACGCCAGAGGCTTGCAGACAATTGTGTTTGCCCCAACGGTCGAGATCTCCGAGCAGATCGCCGCGATGTATAACTCAGCAGGGGTGAAGGCTGTACATCTGGATGCCAACACCCCTGAGCAGCTCAGATCTGCTTACATCGAAGCCTTTGGGCGCTGTGTTATACGGGTGCTAGTGAATGTTGGGTTATTCACTGAGGGCTTTGATTGTCCATCGGTGGCTTGTGTGCAGGTGGTCAGACCGACCAAATCAGTAACGCTCAACTACCAGATGATCGGACGGGCTTTAAGACCTTCAGCAGGGAAATCTGAGGCTATCATTCTCGATCATGTTGGGTTGCTGCATGAGCATGGCAGCGTAATAGAGCCAGTCGAATGGGAGCTAAGTGTAACCAAGAAAAAATCTCGCAAATACGAGATTGAGCGTGCTGAAGCTGAAGAAAAGTCGCCAACCCTAATCACCATCAACGGCACCGTGAAGCTTCAAGACATGGGGCAGGGCGGGGCTGGCTGGGTATCTGTGCTAAACGGGCTTACTCAGCAGCAGCAGCGCAGCGGATATAAGCCTCCGTGGATTTATCACAGGTTTTTGGAGACTTATCCAGAGCCAACCGTAGACCAGCTTAAGGCGATTGCTAAAGTTTTGGGGTATCACCCACGATGGGCGCTTCACCAGTTCAGAGCGCAAAACAGCAACAAAGCTGTAAGCCTGCCTTCTGCTGATGATGGTTTTATTGATTGGCTTTCAATAGCGAGAAAAAGCAATAGTTTTTTTTGGCGAGTTCAGGCGGTTATCACTTCTGATATGCGTAAAGAAAAGTGGGGTAGTCAGAAAATTCTTCAATATTTAGAAAACAGTAATCCAGGTGTGGTGCCTGATTTTAAGCAGGTCTTAAAAGACTATCAACAAATAAGGAAATCAGCATGAATAACAAACGAATCATGGCAATTGATCCAGGCATGGGCGGTGGCATTGCCTTTATCGACACAAAAACTAATCTCACTTGGGCAGCACCAATACCCGTGCTAGGCAAGCAAATAGATCTTGCTGATTTGGCGGGGCAAATCTCATACTGCAAACCTCATTTAATCGTGCTGGAAAAAGTTCACTCGATGCCAGGACAAGGCGTTGCCAGCATGTTTACTTTTGGCAAAGGATACGGCTCACTGCTTGGCATTGCAGCAGCTCTACGAATCTCTTGCGAAGAGGTAACACCCCAGAAGTGGAAAGGGGTTGTTCTGAGTGGAACTGCCAAGGATAAAGATGCAGCAATCGCTTACTGTCGGCGGGTTTTTCCTGATATCAAATTGGTGCAGCCAGGATGCCGTGTTGCCCACACAGGGGTGGCTGATGCGTTGTGTTTACTTGAATATGCGAGGCGGAAATTATGAAACCCCACTACTTAACCGACCCTAAAACCAAAAAAACGCTAAACATAACCCAATGGGCTAAATATTTAGAAATCACAGAAGCGGGTATGTTTTACCGGATAAAGACCCACGGTGAAACTAACCCTAAAATCTTCAAAAAACCACGATGCAAAAAAGTCAAACACCCTAAGACAGGGGAATTAAAAACTATCCACCAATGGAGCCAAGAGCTAGGAATCGCATGGTCAACATTTAACAGAAGGCTTTTAGCGTTAGGCGATCAAAATTTAATGTGCTGGACTACAGGAAAAAGAATGGATACTCAAAACGACAAAACCTTAGAACGTAAACGCAAACTAACCGTTGAAATACTCGTTAATGCTGTCCCTAAGATTGGGTCAATTACTCTCAAACAATTAGCCAAAAAGGTAAATTGTGGGCGAGTATTAACTAGTGAGATTGCTAAGCAGGCTGTTGAGCAAGGCGAAATTGAAATGTTTGTGTTTGATAGCCTGACTCATAATTTCAGGAGAGTGAAGAAGTGAGCTTAAAGATTAGAAATAAAGTATCAGATACTTGGCTCACCCCTGCTGATTGGTATTATCAGCAAAAAGAGCGGTTTGGCTTCAGCGATTTTGACCCCTGTCCAGTAGATTGCGATACAGCTATTTTTGACGGGCTAAAAGCTGAATGGGATGACCGAACCTTTGCTAATATCCCTTACTCAAGGGACATCAAAGAGAAGTTTTTATGGAAAGCTTATGCAGAATCAAAAAAGCAAAAGCTTTGTGTAATCTTATGCCCTGTAAGTACCAGCACAAAGATCTTTCATGAGTTGATTCTGCTTACAGCTAAAATCGAATTTGTTAGGGGAAGATTGCCTTTTGAGGGAATAGATAATGATGGTATTTGGTGTAATCCGTATATGGGCGGTGATTCATTAAATGCTTCGGAATGGAGAAAAAACAATAAATGCTTTGAACGAACTCAAGCTAAACGATCAGGGCAGCAAGATTTAATGTTAGTGATTTGGGATGGACTAGAAAAACGATGAAAATTCCACTACTCGTAACACCCAAAAAAGCTGCTGAAGTCTTCAAAGAATTAGAGATTCCAAACTTTAGCGAAAAGTCTATCAGACGCAAAATAGATGAGGGCACCCTAAAGAAAAACCGTCACTATCGCAATGTAGGCAATGGCGATGAAAGACCGAGACTCGTGATTAATGTAGGGAAGATACTTGAAGATTTGGGAGTTGAGACATGACTAAATGCAAATGTGGGGAACGTGCTGAATGGGCTGATGAGTATTGCCAGATGTGCTGGGAGGCAAAGCGTTATAAGGGGAAGTGGTCTCGTGATTGATTGGGAGTTTTAGCGGTTAAAGTCTAGTACACACTTTCCATCCTTAAAAACGTTTTTTAGATGATGCAAGGAGGTTGCCCACTAAACGCTATGTCGTTTTCAGACAATGAAAAAGAGCCAAAAGTCCTGGTACGACTCTTGACTCCAATGAAAAACTCAAACGTAATAAAAACGATGAAACTATCTCAAATCATAACTGCTAGAGCTATTACCCTGGCCTTCATCTTTGGAACTGTCTACTTAGGGAAGTCGGCTCTTGACTCATCTGGCTTGGTACAAATTCAAGCTCCTAATGGGATTTCAGTGTGACCGAATCTGTTACCGATGTTCTCGCACTGTACTTAGTCAGAGTATCGCTGTTAGGGCAAGGCTGCAATGGGTACACTATTGCGCGATAAAAGTCAAGGTACTTCCTGAGATCCTGACCAATGCGGGTAGGTAACGCGCTTTCAACCTCTAGATATGAAACTTTTTGCATAGGTGCCGCCACAGACTAAACTCTATGGCAAATTAGAAACCGATAAGAAGATTTAATGATAATTTAGTGTAAATTAGAGATGTTCATTTTTGATTAAGCCTAACCAAATCTGAAGATATTGCCTGAAAGCCTTGTGTTGATTGATTTGTCTTTGTCCATTAAACAAGGTACCAAATGAAACGCTCAGACCTCCACACTCGGATATCTCCTTCAGCAAAGGCACTGCTTCAAAAATCAGCGGAAGAAAGAAAGCTTAGTTTAGGTCGGGTGATTGAATCACTGGTTAAAACATTAAAGCCACCGCTAGAAATCCAAGACTCTCCAGTCAAGATCCAGCCTGCTGAAGTGCGGAAAATCAGAAAAGATCGCCGCAATGGGATGAGCTACAGGGCACTTGCGCTCAAGTATGGTCATGGATTAAGAACAGTCCATAGGGCTTGTCGGGGTGAGGGCTGTTATCGAAAAATTCGGCAGCATGTCAGCGCTGGGCGATCACCTCGCTTCACTGCTGAACAGATTGAAATTTTGAAGCAAGAAAGCCTTGAAAACTCGCTTTCTGCACTCTCAAAAAAATACAAATGCTCCAGAACCACGCTGTATAAGGCGATAAAGGGTGAAGGAGTTTATAAAAACGTCGCATGAATAGACTTTCAAAACCTGCTTTATCAAGCCTCACTGTTCAAAGTGGCCTAATGACGACGCTTTCCGGAGCCATCTCCTTTGGGGTTCTGCTGTTTTCTGACCCATCAAACTATGAAAAGGCAGGGCAATGCCTCACTATTTTTGGTCAAAACGAAACGGCTGATAACCTGCTGAAAATATCAGCAGTGCTTCCATTGTTTCTAGGTTTGTCTACGGTTGTAGGTCGGGTTCGGGCAGTGCGTCCGGTTTACACGCCAAAGGGTTTTCCAGGCCGAGATAAAGAGGTGCTACCGCCAAATGGCTGAACCCTTGCCGATAGGATCTGCGGCTGAGTTGAAGGCCGCTAAGCAGCAGCTAATGTCAATCAGCAGCTTTGCTCTGAAACTTGGCGGCGTGGTGGCTGATCGCACCATACGAGATTGGATAAGTAAAGGCATCCTCTCCGAACCCGTAAAAGGCACTCGCGGCAAGGGCGATCACTGGGTCTGGGTTCAGGAGATTATTCAGTATTACCAGCGGCAGGCCAACCAGAGTGAGGATCAACTACGTGACTCCAAAATCAGGAGTGAGAACGCACGGGCGAAGAAAATGGAGATTCAGATTGCGGAATCTGAAGGGGAGCTGGTCAGGGCTGCTGATGTGGTTGCAACGTGGTCAGCAGCGTTTAGCGTCTGTAAAGCTCGGTTTATGGGGCTGGCAGTTACGCTTACAGATGATCTTGTTGGAATTACAGATCAAGCGATCGCTAAGGAAATTATTCAAGATGCAATCCAAGAAATATTAGAAGAATTGGGAGACGGCGGCATTGTTAGCAGACCCAACCATGCTGATGAAGACAGCAGCGACGGCGCTGAAGCCTCCGCCGAAACTGACAGCTAGCCAGTGGGCTGATCGGTACTATCGAACTCCTAGGGGCAAATTTAAGGTTTCCAAGGCTGAGTACCAGCGGGGCATTTTGGATGCAATGTCTGATCCAAGATGCCCCACCGTTGTTGTTCAAGCCTCTAGTCAGGTTGGTAAAACTGAAATTGAGCTGATAACGATAAGTTACTTTTCCCATCAAGATCCATCGCTAATTTTGATGGTTTTGCCGACGGTTGACATGGCAAAAGATTGGTCAAAGGAAAGACTCTCTAAGGCCATCGAACTAACTCCAGAACTTAGAAAGATCTTTGCTCAAACAAAAGCTAGAGATAGTGATGCAACCATTCAAACCAAAGAATATCCAGGGGGGCATCTTGCGTTAGTTGGGGCTAACTCTCCAGTGGGTCTTTCGAGTCGTCCTAGAAGAATTGTTTTAGGGGATGAGATTGACCGCTGGCCTGCATCGGCAGGGGCAGAAGGCGATCCTATGGATCTTGCCGCTAAGAGAACTAGAACGTTTTGGAATAGGAAACTAGGATGGGTTTCGACTCCAACAATTAAAGGCGCTTCTAGAACTGAGAAAGCTTACCTAGAAAGCGATCAGCGCAAATTTTATGTACCCTGCCCACACTGCAACACTCCGCAGGTGCTGAAGTGGGAGAATGTGAAATGGTCAGAATTTAACCTTGCGCCAAAGGATGCGGTTTACCAGTGTGAACACTGTAACGAGCTGATTGAATCCAGTCAAAAAGCACAGATGGTGCGCAAAGGCTACTGGCAAGCTCATGCACCTTTCTACGGGGTGGCTGGGTTTCATATCTCAGAGCTGTACAGTCCGTGGTCTACATGGGGGGAGATGGCAGAAGGGTTTTTGAAGGCAAAAAACAATAAAGAAAGGCTCATGGTGTGGGTGAACACTTCACTCGGAGAAACCTTTGAAGATTACGAAGCTGAACAGCTTCAATGGGCGACCCTTTTAGCCCGTGCTGAACCCTATAAGCCGCTGACGGTACCGAGCAAAGGGTTATTGCTGACCGCAGGCGTAGATGTTCAGCAGGATAGGCTAGTTATCTCAATTAAGGCATGGGGTAGGCAGCAGGAAACTTGGTTAGTCTATTGGCAAGAGCTTTGGGGGAATCCTACGACTGATGAGGTGTGGAAACAATTAGATGAGATGCTGACCAGCAGTTACACCCACGAAAGCGGTGCTGAACTTAAAATAAGCCGTTGCTCAGTGGATAGTTCAGCTTTCACGCATGAGGTTTACGGGTACGTGCGCACGCGCAGGCAGAAAGGGCTGGATGTGATCGCCATTAAGGGCAGCAGCACAGAGAATAAGCCCATCGTGAATAGACCGACTCAGCAGGATGTGAACTACCGAGGGCAGACGATTAAGAATGGTGTACAGCTTTGGATTGTGGGGGTAGACACTGCTAAATACACAATCTCAGCACGGCTCCGACAAACCGAGCCAGGTGCAGGCTATTACCACACCCCTATCGGCACTGCTGAGCAATACTATAAGGAGCTGTGCGGGGAAAGACTGACGACACGCTTTAATCGTGGAATTCCTAAAAGGCAGTGGGAGAAGGTGCCAGGTGAGCGCAACGAAGCCTTTGACTGTGAGGTCTACGCCTATCATGCAGCCCTGACACTGGGTATTGATTCACCCCGTTGGAACTGGGATAAGATAGAGGCAAGCATTTTGCCGAAAGAGAAGGCGACGGCGGCGGCTGAAAAGGTTAAGAGTGAACCGAAGCAAGGGAATTGGGTAACAGGATGGTAATTAAGTGACAACTCTTAACCTCCCAAAATCAGCAGTGATCGGCACCCAAATCTCATGGGTGACATTGGTTGATGGTTTTAGCAGTGCTGGCTACGATCTGATCTGGTTGTTTGGCATTGTCCCAACCATCCAGGCCACCGCTCAAACCCCACCGCAAACGGGCTGGACTACCACTGCTGATTTTGCTGATCAACCTTTAGGGTCTTGCGCGTACACGCTCACAGTCAAAAACAAAACGACCCTAGCCTTAACCGAAGTCGCTACGGGTACGCTTTTTCTTGAAACCCCAGAGTACAACACTCAACGCCTTACGGCTGAAGCGGCTGAAGCAGCAATTCTCAAAATCATGCAAAACGGAGGCAATCAGTCGATCAGCATCAAGGGGCGTTCCAGCAGTAAATACGGTCTTGCTGATTTACAGGGGCAAGCCTCACGTGCGCGTAGCCAGATGAACAGGCTTCTGAATGGGTCAGCAGGTAGTCAAGTGTTAGTGAGGTTTGACGGGGCAAGATTATAGGTTTAAGCGCTTAAAAGCTGTATCAGGCCATGCTAACCACATGGCGAAACGCAAAAAATCACCTAAACCACAGCAGCGCATCTACGCAGGCGCGATCCGCAGCCGCCTAAATAGCGATTGGATCGCAAGCTCGACCTCTGCTGATTCCGAAATCTGGTCAAGCCTGCGCATCTTACGCGATCGCAGTCGATCACTATGCCGTGACAACGATTACGCCATTGGTGCTGTGAGAATCATCCTCAGCAATGTGCTGGGTGAGAGCGGCATCAAAATGCAAAGCAAGGTAAAGCTTCTCAGGGGTGATCGCCTAAACGATCCGCTAAATAAAACTATTGAGGAACTTTGGAAGCAATGGCAAAACCCTAAGTATTGCGATGTGGGTGGGCGGTTGGCATGGCCTCAACTTGAACGGCTGGCACTGAAAAGCGTAATCGAGTCAGGTGAAGTCTTGATCCGCAAAGTGCCCTACAAATTTGCAGACTCTCCGGTGCCGTTTGCCCTACAGGTGATTGAAAGTGATCGGCTTGCTGATGACTACAGCCTAAGCCTGAAGCCTGCCAACGGAAACGTGGTCAAGATGGGCGTGGAACTTGACCAATGGGAGCGCCCGGTAGCCTATTGGGTCTATCCGTACCATCCAGGCGATCAACTGCTCTACAGCCAAGACAGAAACCGTTCGCAACCGATCCGAGTCCCTGCTGCTGAAATCATCCATCTTTACGTTTGCGATCGCCCTAGTCAGACGCGCGGGGTGCCCTGGTTTGCTGCTGCAATCAACCGCCTTCGACACATGGGCGGCTATGAAGAGGCCGAAATCATTAAAGCGCGTGCCCACGCCTGCGCGATGGGGTTTATTCAAACCCCTGACCCTGGTAGTTTTGGCGATGCCCAAGCCGATGGCAGTAAAAAACAACTAGGATTTGAGGCTGGAACCATTCACACGCTTGAGCCTGGTGAGGTTTTTCAAGGCTTTGCTCCAACATCACCAAACCAAGGACTAGACCCCTTTCTTCGATTTATGCTTCGTGGAGTATCCGCAGGGATAGGCGTACCCTCGGATGCTCTCTCAATGGATTACTCACAAACCACTTACGGCGGTCAACGGGCTGCGATGCTCGACGCTCGGGACTATTGGGGTGTAGTTCAGCAATGGCTCTGGATGAGTTTTCACCAGATTGTGTTTGAGGCATGGTTAGACGCTGCTGTAGTGAGCGGCGCTTTGTCTCTACCAGGCTATGAGGCTAATGAGCGCCAATATAATCACCCTGCATGGATGCCACGCGGTTGGAGCTGGATTGATCCATCTAAAGATGTTGCGGCATCGGTGACGGCGATCACAAACGGACTCAGCACGTTAGGGCGTGAGCTGGCAGCGCAAGGGCTAGATTTTGAGGAGCTGGTACAAGATCGGCAGCGCGAAGTCGATCTGCTCAAAAAGGCTAAAATTTCGGTCGAGATTTATCCCGAAACAATGCCAGAACCCCCCCCTGCTGATAATGGACAATCGGCAGAGGTGGCACAGCCTAAAGAAGGTCTAGCACCCGTTCGCAGCATTGCTGATGGTCTTACCCCTATTCGTCCGTGGGAAGGGTTAAGAGCAGCCAAAAAATGCAAGGCTAAGCCTTGCGGCAATACCTGTATTGCAAGCTCTAAAGCATGTTTGCAGGGGTTGAGTCCTGAGCAAAAGAAGTTAGCTCAGGCTGCTGGCAAGGCTATGCAGAGTGGGCAATCTGCAAACCCAGCAAAAGCAGAAGCTTCAAGCTCCGCACCTAAAGCTAATGACTCCGCACAAGAACCCCTTCCCATTGATCGGAAAAAACTAAGGAAAGTTTTGTCTGAAGAGCTTGCAGACTCAATCTATGATCGATTTAAGGGGATGCCAAAGCCTCCAGAAGATGAAGAATATGCGTCAGTTGTTCTTTACTCAAACAGCGCTTTTAGGAATTTAAACAAGCGATTAAGAGGGCAAGAATTAGAAAAAGATGGGCTGCAAGACAAAGAGTTAGATGTTATTTCTAACGGAATTGATTCAGCTTTAAAGCAAATGCCTAAGTACAATAAGCCTGTTTATAGAGGCGCAAATATTGACCAATCAGTAATAGACTTGTACAAAGTTGGCGAAACAATTCAAGAAAAAGCCTATGTAAGTACATCCAAAGATAAGAAAGCTGCTTTTAGCGGAACAGCAAGATTTGTAATAACACCAAAATCAGGCGTAGATATTGAAGGCATATCATCTTTCAAAAACGAGAAAGAGGTCTTGATCCCTAAAGGGGCAAATTTTAAAGTTACTAAAAAAAGCAAAAGCGGACGGTCAACTATTATCTATTTAGAAGAGATATAACCTTGAAGAAAGATATTATTGAAGATGATGATTGGGGAACTGAATCTACTTCTCGGATTGAAGAGAAGCAGAACCAATTCCCTATTGGCAAGGTTTTTGTTCAGGCAGAAGATAATGCTCGCAGCATTGCTGATGCTCTTGCCCCTATCCGTCCGTGGGAAGGGGCGAGAGCTGCGAAAAAATGTAAGGCTAAGCCTTGCGGGAATACCTGTATTGCAACGTCTAAGGCGTGTTTGCAAGGTTTGAGTCCTGCACAGAAGAAATTAGCTCAGTCTGCTGGTAAGGCTATGCAGGCGGGGAATGTAGGTGGATCTAGCACTCTTTCCGCTTCAAGCGCTGCAACCGCTCCCGCAGCGGCTCCCAATCCAACACCAACCCCACTCGCAGCCTTAAAGAAAACGGCAGAATCTCAAACAGTCACAGATTTAAAGGCTGCTATCGAATCTGGTGATTTTGATGCAATGGCGAAACATAGCGAAGTTCTTTACGCCGCTGGGCAGAAAAATGCTAAAGATTTAGGGATTAGTTTTGACGCAAATATCGGTGGGGGGAATGGTGGAACAGATTCATTAATGAACGTCTTACTGAAAGATGCTGGCTTCAATGAACCGCCTGAAAGCATTTCTAAGGCTGCAATGGCAGCGCTTGACCCTAAGAAAAATCTAATAATGTACAGGAACCCTAGTCAGACTAATTTTGATGCTAGGTTTGATCAATTCAAGAACGATCCTGACTACACGTCAGGGCGGGGTATTTATTGTTCTGGTACTTATGTTGCGGCGGCTTGGACAGGCAGTGCAAGCAGTGACAAAATGGCTATTAAAGCAGCTTCAGGGTATGGGAACGGCACTATGAAGATGGCTTATGACAAATCCGATCTTAAAATGGCAAAAGGGACGGATTTAATGGATGAGCAAGCCCTATTTCAGGTTAATTTACAAGCTTATAGAGATAGTGAAATTGCCAAAATAAAAACAAATCAAGCTGATATTGATAGTAAATTAATAGAGTTTAATTCGGCAAAAGTTTCAACTCGAAAAGATTATTCTGTTTCCACGGGAAAAGGAATTATTGAATCATACGGGGTAAGCCTGAAAGACCCAATAACAGGCAAAAGAACAGATTTTGATAATTCAATCATTAAAGACACAGGCCGTCAAGGCACAGATCCTAAACCTTGGAGAGCAAAAGGTAGTCAAAAATCTTATGCAACAAGGCGTGAAGCTATCAATGATCTAAAGAGTATTGAAGCAACGCGACAGGCGGTAACTGCCACCCCTGATTACAAAAAAGTGATGGGGCAGTATGAAAAAATAAAGGCAGTCGTGATAGGGGATGATAGCGGTGGCATGTCTGGCAGATTCGCTGTGCTGAAAGGTTACGATTTTGTCAGGCTAGATCATGCGTATGATCCGACCTATGGCCTTCTGTTGAACCGCAGTAAAATAAAGATACAAGATACCAAGTATAAATAATGAACGGAACGCTCAGCTCTAACCAATCTCGCTATTTAAGTGGCTTATTCAGCACCCCATTATTCAATGTAGAGGGGAATGAGTCATTAAAAGAGGCTGTGCTAGACGCTTATTTAGCGTCAGATTCGCCAGACAATGAGCCTGATAGCTTACCTGAAGATATAAAACTGCTGGTAGAGTATGGATTCAGGACGGGGCAGACATTACAAAACTCAAAAATGGAAGACGCGATCTTAAATTTTGAGGAAATCGTAAAGCAGACTGAATCACCATTCCCCGTTTAAGTAGAAGTAGAAGAGATCGATACTGAAGATGGCACTATCAACCCCTCAAACCCTGCTAACTCAGCTAATTGAGTCCACAATTGAAGACCAGATCGACGCAATCGGGGAACCCACTGAGAAAGACGGCATTATCTCAGTCCAATTTCAGTACGGTGATCAGGTTTTTGATGCTGAAATCGACCCAGAAGCAGGCACCCTGAAATACTGATGCTGCACACAATCGCCTCTAATCAAGAACCTGCGCCGTGGCCTTGCAGTCTTCAGCACGGGCAGCGTAGCAAAAATCGGCTAGTGTTTGACTCTTTGCCAACACTTTCTGGCTGGGAAATTAGGGCGGCGATATCGAACTTAGCGGGTGAAGCGATTCTTGCAGAAGCATCTGTATCAATCCAAGGTAAAGAAGCTGTAATAGAATTCACGCAGGCTCAAATCAAGTCGCTTACGCCAGGGCAATACCTTGCTGATGTGGCGGTACTAAGCCCTGATAATGACCCATGGGTGTTGCTAAGTGGAATCTGGTTAATTAAAGCGGGAGCGGTTCATTAATAATGGCGATCACACATTCCACCACGGCTAGAAATGCTCTGGCTAATGCAATTTTGGGACTTATTGACGGGGACGCAGGCGCGGGGAGAATTGAGATTTACACGGCGGCTAGGGCTACCCTTTTGGGCACCCTCACCCTATCCGACCCAGCCGGAACCGTAGCAACTGGCACCCTCACCTTTAGCGCGATCGCCCAAGATACCGCTGCGGATGCCACGGGGTCAGCCGCGCTATTTGATATTAAAGATAATTCAGGCGATCTAGTGCTGAGCGGAACGATCACTGCGACGGGTGGGGGTGGCGATTTAACGATGCCTTCGGTTTCGATCACCGCTGGGGAACCGATTCAGATTTCATCTCTCACTTACTCCGCGAGCGCGTAACCTGTGGCGATTGATACCTACGACAAACTGATAGCGAGTTTAGCGACCAAGCAGCAGCGCTTGTTGATCGCTAAACTCTCAGTCGCAAACCAACTAGCAGGGGGATTAACCTCTCTGTGGAGAGCGACGGGAACCCCTGGACAAGGGGCGATACCTGCGGCTGCGGCAGTATGCACCAAAGACACGCTTGGCGCGCTAGCACCGTTTACCAACCCTGCGGGGGGTGAACAGAGTAACGTGGGAGGGCTTTCGCTATCTGGCACGATCTCGCACTTTTTTATGGTGTACGATCGCCTTTCGCACATGGGCGGATTGAGCGGGATTGTGGCCACGGCTCAAACGGTTAACCTCACAATCCCCGCTAACAGAGACGCTGCTGTTGATGGGTCTAATGTCGAATGGTTCATTGAAATCTATACCGATATTGGGGTGACAGGCGTAACGGCAACGGTTTCTTACCTAGACCAGACAGACACGGCCCGAACAACTACGATTACGCTGGGTGGGGCTTCCGCCAATAGAGCAAGCCGTCTATTTAAGATTGTCCCGAACGCAGGTCAATCTATTAAATCGATTACCTCAATCACCCACGCCACGACAGGAACCGCCGGAAGTTACGGGGTCACTTGCGCCAAGTCAATAGCTGCTGAATCAATGGGGCAACTTAATATTGGAGTCAGCTTGGATTTTGCTCAGGTCAAGATGAGTACCATCCCCAACAATGCATGTTTGTGGATGGTACTGCACTCGTCATCAACTGCATCGGGAGATCTTCGAGGGGCACTCAGTATTATTCAGGGGTAAGCCGTGACGACAGTTTTCCGCGATAGCAGAATCGTTCAAGGGTCGCAGTTTCTGCGACCCTTGAACGATTCTGGCGTACTGCTAAGGGCTGAATTCTTTGGAGTAACTCCTCCAGCAGGCGGCGTAATCTTGTCGGGGACTGCTGTTGCGCAGTCTGCTTCGACCGTAGGGACTGCAAATGTAGTAAATCAGTTGCAGGGGACGGTCAGCGCGAGTCAAGCGGCCCTCGTCGGAGTGTTGGCGATCGCCAATATTCTGTCAGGCGCGGTCAATACTGGACTATCTAGCGTAGCTGGGTCAGGTAGCGTCATTAATGCCTTGTCTGGCACTCCAACAGCACAAAACGCGATCGCATCAGGCACAATCTTTAAGCCTATTGCGATTAGTGGGACTCCCCAGGCGCAACAGGGGAGTCTCTCAGGCTCAGGTTTTGTCGTCAACCTAATTAATGGGGCACCTCAAGCCCAACCCGCAACGGCATCGGGAACAGGTGCGATCGCCAACCGCGCATCAGGCTCCCTTGTTGCGCAACAGAGTGCAGTTGCTGGCATGGGGAGTGTAATCAAGTCTTTAGGTGGGACGATTCAAGCATCGTCAGCAGTGGTAGCAGGTTCGATTACTGTCCCTTCTCAACTTATTGGGGCAACCCAGGCAAGTGTAGGGTCTATTGCGGGGGCGGCCTCCGTTACCAAGCGACTGAGTGGAGGTATCCAGTCGCAACCCGGGGCGGTCACTGGGATTATTTCAAAAAGTGGTGGGTTGTTAGGGGCGTTACAGCCCCCCCCTGCTGAGATGACGGGGACTCTTCGTAGACTGAGCGTTGCAAGTGGGACGATTGAATCTGGCAATGCAACTGTTATCAGTACGGGGGTAGTTACCAATCCGCTCGCTGGGATGCTTCAGACTCAAAGCGCTTCAGCCTTTGGCGCGTTGTCTGCTGTCAAACCATTGACGGGATCTGTGATTTGCCAAACTGCAATGGTGCTGGGTCAAGGTGAAATCACCAAACCTATGGCAGGCACTCTGCAAGCTCCACAGGGGGCGATTGTTGGCGCTCTTGAAATACTGCGCAAAAATTACAAAATCAGTCAATTCGAGCTTATTCCCATCGCTCCTGTCCTTGCATTTGAGTTGGAAACAATATCGGACTTTCTTGGATTTAGGCTAGAGGCGCTGGCTCCTGTCCTTGCATTTGAGTTAATCCGCGAAGAATAGCTGTATCAGGCCATGCTGAACCCAATGAGTAGGGTGAGCAAGTGCCGATCACAATCGAAACTGAGCAGCGGCGCGATATGCTGCTGGAATATGTCCAGCAGGGTGAAGACTCAGGGCTGCTACAACTGAGCTTCAGCAGCGAGTACCCTGTTGAGCGGTATTTTGGGCTTGAGATTTTAGACCACTCACCAGGCGCGGTAGATCTCAGCAGGGTAGAGCGGGGCGCGTGTCCTTTGCTGCTGAATCATGATCAGAAAGAGCTGATCGGCAAAGTTGAACGCGCCTGGGTTGACTCCACTACTCGAAAAGGCCGTGCTGTAGTCCGGTTTGATACCCGTGGCGATGATGGAAACGAAGCGCTTCAGCAAGTAAAAGACGGAATCTTGCTGAATGTCTCATGTTTTTATAAAATCCGCAGTCACCGCGAAGAATACCGTGAAGGCAAGTCAACCCCTGTTGTCACTGTAACGAACTGGGAATTAGTCGAAATCAGCCTGGTTTCTTGCCCAGAAGACCCTACTGTGGGCATAGGGCGTAGCATTTCTAGCGCCACACCAGCGTATCAGGCCATGCTGAACCCAACAGCACGAGGGTTTGGCAAAGTGGAAGAAACCATAGAAAAGATTGATATTGAGCAGGAACGCGCGACGATCCGCCAGCAGGAACAAGAGCGGATTCGCAACATTAGCGCCATGCCTAAGAAATGGGGCGATAAAATTCCAGGCGGGGTAGCCCGTGCGCAACAGATTGCAGATGAGGCGATCGCTAAAGGAATCTCCGAGCAAGATGCGCGGAACATGATCACTGACTCAATGTTTGAGCAGAATCAGCAATCTATTAGCCGTCCAGCCCCACAGCTTGATTTATCAGCCAAGGATCAGCGTACTTACTCGTTTTCTCGAGCGCTTAAGGTGGCAGCGTCTCGGGTTTATCCTGAG
This sequence comes from Thermosynechococcus sp. WC_1, assembly GCA_020058975.1. Taxonomy (GTDB): domain Bacteria; phylum Cyanobacteriota; class Cyanobacteriia; order Thermosynechococcales; family Thermosynechococcaceae; genus JAAURS01. Next base: position 19,320 of record JAGVDA010000081.1, read on the forward strand.
CTTTCAGTTGATGACTGTGGGTTTGAGCTGGAATGCTCAAGAGCCATTTCTGACTCTATTGGGGCAAAAGCTAAGGGGTTATTCGTGCCCATCAATGACCTTGTGATCAACGGGAGAGATGCAGCCCGTGGTGCAATGATCATGGAAGGTCAACGGGCATCCTTCACCGCTGGCACAGCCAACTTGGGTGGCAACACCATCGAAACCATGCTAGACACAAATCGCATGGTCGATTTCTTGTTTAACGCCCCACGGGTCAAGGAAGCGGGGGTGACGATGTTGATGGGGCTACAAGGCAACCTCGACCTCCCTACCGAAGATGGCTCTGGTCTGGGTATCACCTGGGTCGCTGAAGATGGCAGCATTGCTGAGACTAATACCACGTTCGGGATTATCTCAATGCGTCCCAAAACAGCAGGTGCTTACATGCGTGTGACGCAGCGCATGATGCTACAAACCGAGCTGGCGATTGAAGCCTACATGCGCTCACGGCTCCAAATTGCTATGGCTTTGGGCATTGATACCGCTGTTATTTCTGGTACTGGCCTCTCCAACCAACCCACGGGCATTCTAAACACTGCTGGTATCGGCAGTGTGGCACTTGGAGCCAATGGCGGCGCTCCTACTTACGATGCTTTGGTCGACATTGAAACGCTGTTTGGTGACAATAACATCGATCAACTTGGAGCAGGCCCCACATGGATGGTCAACCCCAAAGGTCGCGGCAAGTTGCGAAAGACTCTGCAAAACTCAATCTCTGGTGCTGATTACCTGTGGAAACAGGGCGGCATTGCTGGTGATGGTGAATTACTAGGCTACCGAGCGCTTACCACGAACCAGATTCCCAAGAACCTCACGAAGGGCAGCGGAACCAACTTAAGTGCTCTGATTGCGGGGTATTTTAATCAGGTTTATGTGGGGCAGTGGAATGTCCTCGATATGATGGCAAACCCTTACGGAGATACTGACTTCGTGAAGGGCGCTATCAAAATCCGCATCATGCTGACGATGGATGTTTTGGTTGCGAGGGCTAAGGCATTCGCGGCGATCACTGACATGATTACGGTCTAATCGTTAACTTCTAATTTTTACCCTAGAAAGGATATCGCCGTTTATGAAGTATGTAGTCCGCACAGGGTTTGTCGTTCACCTTAAGGATGAAGATGGCTCGAGCCACACCTACACCGAAGGAAAGGTGATCAATCTCACACCAGAGCAAGTTGAGCTTCACGCGCACCAAATTGAGCTTGCGCCTGAGAAAGGTAAGGAGAAAGCCGCAGCATGACCCAACCTCAAGCACAGCAGCAATACGTTGTGATTCCAGGTCGTGAAGTATCCCACGCTGGGGTAAAGTACCCTGCTGATACTGTTGTTGATCTACCTGAAGATGTGGCGCTAGTCCACATTGAAGGCGGCACCCTCCGATCCTATGTGGACAAAATTGACGGCAAGAAGGCCAAAGCAGAATGATTCAAGATGATCTGGATGTTTTTCTTGACGAATGGGGGGAAACTGCCATCTGTAAAGGCCAAAACATTCAGGTCATTTTTGATAATGATTATTCTCCAATGTTGGGTGATTTTGCTGAAGGCCGAACCATTACGGCTTGCGCCAAAACTTCAGATGTTGAAACCTTGCTGATTCAGCATCTAGATCTAATCTCGATTCGCAGCAAGAATTTTAGGGTTGATGGAGTACACCCTGCAATGGACGGACGCTTTACAGATCTGGTTTTAAGTGAGGCGTAAAGGTGGCTTTTTATAAGGTCAAAAAAGACAGAAACATTCAGCTCAGTGGTGTTGTTTACAATCCTGGGCAGGTGGTACAGCTTACGGATGTACAGGCGGCTTACCATGCGAGTTCTGTAGAGCTGACAGCGTTCCCACAAGAAAGCGATTCAGTTTTTAACTTTGATTTTGTCTGGAATAATGGGGCACCGTTTTCAGCCATTATCGATCAACCTTCAGCACAGCTAGATGTTAAGGCCGTAACTCCAGGCAACCCACTGCTGATAGAGTTCAATTATCCGCACGGGCTATCTACGGGTGAGTTAGTTAATGTTTACGCTTTAAGCGGCTCAAATGCCGTTATTGATGGAAGCTATGCGATCACAGTTATTGATTCCACAAAGATAACGGTTCCATTAAATGCTTCTGCCTACGTTCTCTCTGAGACTTGTGTAGAAATTCCTAGCAATCAAACAGGCGTAAACTACACAGCCACTGTCTATAACCCTGCTACCACGACAAAAACCATTGCTGATGATTCTTCTGCAACCACTATTAACACAAGCCGCAAAGTTGAGATAAGCAAAAATATCGTCTCTTATGTCTACCCTGGTGACTTGTTGACAGTAGAAGGCGCGGTCACTGGAATCCTCGTTAATGCCGTGGAACCTACGGGTCTTGTGATCGCCACGGCTGCGACTGCGAGTTTAGTCGCAGCTCCGTGGTGGGTTACTCGTGACGTGCTAGACTATGAAGCCATCGGGACATCCTTAACGACGCTAACCGCTTCTGTGGATACAAACACAGCTCGGCTCACCCTTAGCCGAGCATGGCTAAGTGGCATGTCAAACGGGGTTTACCCGTATCGTATTTACTCCACACTGAGCGGGGTAAGCAATCTTCTCTATAAGGGCACCATCACGGTTAAATCTTAATGGCACCAATCAAACGGGGTACTAATAGATACGCGATTTTTCGCAGCGCAGTGGCATTCGCTCAGAGGGTGCTGCAACAGCCGAGCGTTACTAACTCTACGACAATACCCACGATAGCCACGGCGGTTTCTCTCACGATTAACCCTGTATCCTTGCTGAGAGATGGGCAGACAGAGCGCGGTGTAATTAATGGCGTAACAGGCAGTTTGACCCGTTCCGGTGCAACTTATAGCTTTTTGGCATCTACGCCGCCATTGATGGCGGTCACAGTAAACCCAGGCGATTATGTTTTCCTAGCAATGCCTATTGGTGATCCGTTTGTAATCGGCACAGCAGGCTTGACCAAAAATAAAAGCTGGGCTTTAGCGATCGCCGATCAAGCTGACAAAATCGCCTTTGGGGTTCGCAATGGAATCACCTACGCCGCCAAGTTTAGACTAGGCCGAGCGGTAGACCTTACCAGCAAGAAAGGGCGCTGGAATTTTGCCTATATTGATCAAGCCCATAAACTAGGGATTGGGGCAAGATATGGGATCGTTCAGGCCGCAAAGTTTATATCAACTGTTAGTATATCGGCTCCATTTATTTCAGGGCTAAGCTACAAAATCAATCCTAGGCTCAAAGGAAGGGCTTTTGGGGGTATCTCTAATGGGCAATCGTTGAGTGTTGGATCGTTTACGACACCGTTGGAGGTTTACCCCTATTACCCTAACAACGCGCTCAAGTTGGTAGACACAGGCGCGGGGGATTTTGCAACACTTTCAACTGTTAAACTTGCCCCCATAACCGAACCACTAAGAATTTACTCTTTCTCGATCTCTGAGTTTCCTCTTAATTGCATGGGGGAAGGCGGGTACAACGTCTTGGGCACTGAGCTAACCCGCTTACTTGGTCCTGATCTAAAAATTGCATTGGATGCTGTGGGCGTAGGCGGGGCATCAATGAATCAAATCAGATTTGGCGGCTCATACAACTCGTTTGCAAGCTCAATCCTTCAGTACACAAATATGCGCGAGCTTTTCAAAAAGAAGGGCTTGCAATTTGAGATATTGTTCAATCTTTTGATTCATGGTCAAGCAGATGCTTTAAGTGCTACTTACCTTGCTGAGCTGAATCAGTATTACACCGACACTCAGAATCAGCACAGGGCTATCACAGGGCAGATTACGAGCATCCCCCTGATTATCGACCAGAACTCAGCAGGACCAAACACAAGCGCATCACCATCGCTATCAAGTATTGCTCAATGGCAAGCGCAGAAGCAGTTTGGAAAAATCATAATGGCAACCCCTGGTTATCAATACTATGGGTTTGACACGAATCATCTAAGCGCGGGGGCGACCAAACGCAAATATATAAAATTCGCTCAAGTGATCAAGCAAGTTTGCTTCGATCACAAGCAGTGGCGATGCACAGACATTGTTAGCGCGTCCGTTTCAGGCTCAAACATTATTGTTAATCTCTATATCCCATTTGGAAGTGTAGAGTTTGACCCAAATATCACTCAGCCCGCTAACATCAATTGGGGAAGCGGCTTAGTCGCAAACCCTTGGGTCAATGCCAAAGGGTTTGAGTGTTTTGATTCTGGCGGGGCTGCGGTGAGCCTAATAAGTGCAACTATCACAGGCCAATCACAAATCACCCTAGCCTTTACAGGCGGCACCCCTGCGACGCTTAGATATGCCCTTGCGAAGCCTTACAACGGCACCCCGCTGCTCGCAAACCCTGACGTAAACGTTCGCGGGGCAGTAAGAGACCAAGACCCTTATGAAGGATTTGACAAGCAAGAGATCCTATGCGTCTGTACCAACGGTTCTACGGCGGTATACAGCACTAATCTGTTTGGCAAAAGAGCGCCTTATGATCGGGTGATGGGAATTGGATTTTCTAAAAATGCGATCATCGCATCTTACCCAGCCGGCAACCAAGTTAATATCTCAGAACCTTGGAAGGGGCAAACGGGCTATGAGCTACTAACGTTTGTTCACCCTCAAAATAACTATCTCGCTCAATTTTCAGTGTCACTACCTTATGCCGAGTAAATAAAATGGGCTTAACAGTTAAAGAGCTATATTCTGCGTTCCCTTCAAATCTGGACTATTCTACCTTTTCAGAACATATCTTGTTGGAGAAACCGACAGGGGTGACAGGTGTTTATGATGCATTTAATATCAATTCATGGCTTAAGCAGGGCGCTCCAGACGCAAGCAATCAATCCCTACTGAATTTAGTCAGTGGCGGGGCTACGTTAACGATGGGCGTTACGCCTGGGGCTGTAGATGGAGCCGATCCAGGCTGGGATGCCGCCAAGGGCTTTACATTTTTGACATCGGGAATAAGGATGCAGGGGGGAAGTAACTATAGCTTCACAACCCAAGGTTTTCTGCAAATTTTACATCTAAACCTTGATGCTTCGGCGGCTTCCGCGACAGGAATGATTGTAGGCAAATTTTCGGGAACGCCAGAGAACGATCAATACGTCCTTTATTGCTCTGGGGGTAGCCTAATTTTTTCTACTACTTCACCCTCGCAAGGCGCTTTTGATGCTGTGTCAGTTCCCCTGAACGGGTTGACAGACCAAGATATCCAAGTGGCTTATAGTTGGCAGCCCATTTTTGATACTGGCGTTTTGAGCATCTATGTAAACGGGATGAAAAGGGGAGAACAGTTGACCCCTCGGATAACCCTAAACGCAGGATCTACGCCTTTTGGGATTGGACATGGGGGCTTTGCTAATGTTCTTTTCACCATGAAAAGTTTTAGCTGCGAGAACCTAAGCTCGGGAAACAACCCACTAGAAAGAGTGATTCTGGACTATATCGACAACTTCAGCTAATAAAATGTTTGGTACAATCCTCTCTCAAATCACTACAGCCAACGGCTACAGCACGAATCTAGGGCAGTCTGTAACTTTTGGCAGACCGCCTGAAGCCTCGGAGTATGGGCGTGAAGCGATCTACTATTTTCCTGTGAGCAAACAAATCACACCGGAGAATATGCGGTGGGAACATCGGCAGCAATGGGAGATCATCGCGGTCAAGTTTGCTGCTGATGCAGAGACGGCGATCTTTCAAATTGAGGGCGATGTGTGGAAGGCGCTAGGGGTTGATAGCACCATCAACGGCAAGATCATATCCCCTGCTGAAGGAGCCTGCGAGTATGAAATAGACACCGCTGGGAAGCAAGCGGTGAAGCTAACTTTCAGGGTTGAAGCTCTATCCAAAACCCTGCTTTTTGCTGCTGATTAGTGTATCAGGCCATGCTGACTCGTAACAGCAAAGCGAGGGTTTGACATGGCAGGTACTGTAATTGATCGTTACTACGTGGGACAGGGCGAAGCAAGCCTTTTTCAGCGTGATGCGACGGGGAAGCGAATCAATGGACGGCTGATTGGCAACTGCAACGACATCCAGCTCAGTGGTCAGCAGAAAGATATTAAACATGTTGAGAATCGGACGGGCAAGCGGCTTACAGACAACAAGATTGTCTGGGAACCTACGACCACGATTGAAATTACGTTCGACAATTTCTCGAAAGAAAACTTAGCCTGGATTTTTGACGGCACAGCCAGCGCTACGACTTCAGGCACAGCCACGGCTGAGGTGCAAAAGTACGCTCCAATTATGCAGCTTGACAATTTTAACGTTAGCGCTGTAACTGCCAAGAAGACAGGCGCGGGTTCAAACTGGGCTGGCAATACCTTTAGCGTCACACCTTCAGGTCTGGTCACAATCCTCACAGATCCGCCAGCTGCTGGGGTTGTGACAGATGATCCAATCGAGTTTGCTTACACCTATGGCGCTGCTGAACAGGTTACGGCGTTCACGGGCGCAAACCGAGAGTATTGGCTAAGCACTCATGTAATTAATAAAGCTCAAAACGACGCTCCGTTTTTGCTTGAAGTTTTCAAAATCAAGTTCATGCAGAATTACACTTTTTCTCTTATTGGGGCTGATTACGGCACCCTCAAGATTACAGGGGAGGTTCTTTATGATTCCTTAAACGCTGCGAATGGTGGCTACTTTAGAGAGCGCATGTTAGCGGCTGCATAATGGCAGACCCTCAGATTCAGGCTATCGAGAAGTTTTTTCGCTCTGCTGTTCAGGGCTTAGAAGCTGCGTCGTCTGCTGTTATCAGCAGTAGGGCAGCGCAGCTCAAGGCGCTCACCCAAGCCGAGTTAAAAACTCAGTTTAAGCGGCGTGTCGGTGGGGTGAGCGTCAAAAACTTGCCAGTCACAGGCCGCTATGGGGCAGCAGCTTACGTCTCGGTCAAGCCTAAGTTTTTGGGAATTTTTCAGACTGGTGGCACTATCCAAGGGCGCTCTACCCTGCTGGTGGTTCGTTTGCCAGAAGGGGCGCGACTCAAGTTCCCGAGAGTAGGCAAGAAAGGGTGGGCAGCGGTTTACCAACGGTACAAAGATAGGTTTTCAATTGTGCGGTCTGGTGATGGGTGGCTGGTACTGGCAAAAGTGAGCAAAAAGAAGCAGGTTCCTGTGTACTTTTTGACTCGACAGGTTCAGGAAAAGAAACGCCTCAACTTTACCGAGAATGCTGAGAAAGTAGGGCGGGGCATGGCGGATGAAATTCAGCGTTTATTAGAAGGGAAAATCAGTGGCTAAAGCAGCAGTGGTAAATGAAATCGAAGTTATTTTCCCTGAAAAGAAAATAGGCGATTACGTGGTAAAACCCTTTACCTTTGGGCAAGTGGGTACAGCATTACGAATCATGACTCCTTACCTTGCTGGAATCGACCTATCAGCAGGGGAGTTAAGCATTAGTGCCATCAACTTACCTGTGCTGATGTACGCCATGACTGAGGGCGATTGTGAGGGCGCTTTTGAGCTGTGTGCGATGGCGACGGGTGAAAACGTAGAGCATATCAAAGCGTTACCCGCTGTTGATGGACTTGATTTACTGCAAGGCGTTTGGGATGTGGCAATCAAACCCACGTTCGAGCTATTCAAAAAAAAGTTCCAGAAGGAAGAAACCAAGGTAGAGCTAACGCCAACAGCGGATGGGCAGACATCATCCTCGACCTAGTTTCAGCAGGGTTTAGCCGTGGAGACATCGACCAAATGACCTTGCCCCAAATCACCCTTTATCACAAGGCTTGGCAGGCTAAGCAACGGCGTGAGGCTGCTAATAGCTTGTTTCTGGCAGCGCTGGCGCATGGGGGCGATGAAAAAGCGGTTAACCAGAAGCTGGATGAGTTGAGGCAATGAATTTGTATTCATGCTGCAAAGTCTCTGCTTTTGCATTGCAACACTAAAGCAATAGCTTTCTTCCAATCCTGAATAAGAAACGAATTAATAATCTCGTAAAAGCATTGACCTGAATGGAAAGATTCAACAGCCTTTTTCTCGCCATAAGTTGTAGAAAACAAAGATAAGTAAATCACTAGGAAGTCAGCTAACTGTTTTTGTGAGCAAAAACGCGCAAGATGCTGAAACAATTCACTAAGGACAGTTTCCTGAAACACAAGATCAAGCTTTATTTGTAAGTTGACTTGTTCTTTGCCCCGCAGATTTCTCCAGCTATTACACTCATCAAGTATTTGGCCTATATTTTTTTCTCGTTTAATTTGGCCTTGGCACAAAGTCTTAAATAAATTCAAATTTTTTTTCGCGGCATTGTCTATAGATTGCCTAGCAGTGATCGGCATAGATTTTCTTAAAGATGAGACAGATATTTCTCCGGCAGCTCTTGAGATTGTAAGCATTCTGACAAGTTGCTGTTGGTATAATCTCATTCTCTGATTTCTTTGCTTTCTCTTGATCGCCTCAATCTCTTCTTTCCCAGCCTTTGTAAGCGCTTTAGCCTCACACAATTCACTTTGTTCAGCATTCGCCTTGAAGTGAGCAAAGCAGGCATCTCGTTTAATGCTTTTCTCCCCTTGCTGATACTCCGAGCCTTGGCGCAAAAACACCGGAGATTGGCAGAAAGCGCACTTCAAACCTAAGAGCTTATAAGATTCGTAATCGCATAGGTCTGGGGTGATAACTTCCCCGCCTAGGTACATAGAGATACAATCTTTCATGTGCGTTCCTTATTAACGTACTGGCGGTGGGGCTGCAACCCGCGATCGCCACAATGATTATACCCCAGCGTATCAGGCCATGCTGACAATATGGCAACACAACAGCTTCAGGTTAAATTCTCAGCAGACGGTGTACAGGCAGTTCAGGCCGCAGCGGGTAAAGCCCAAAAAAGCTACACCGATTTTCTGAACTCTGCAAACCAGGCGATGCAGGCTGCTGATAAAGCGGCAAAAGCAGCGGCTGGAAACGTTGATGCAGTTGCCAAAGCTGAGCAGGCCAAAGAAAAGGCAGCAGTACAGGCTAACCGAGCTATAGCCGCAAGTTATCGTGAGCTATCCATAAAGGCTCAGGCTGATATTGACCGCCAAAAAGCACAGGCCATTAGCGCCTTTGAGGCCATCAAGACTTCTGGGGTTGCCAGTGCCAACGATATCGGCAGGGCACAAGAAGCCCTTAAACAGAAACTAGCGGCGCTTGATCGACAGCTTCAGACTACACAAGCTGAAGCCAAAAATACGGCGGGTGGCTTTACGGTGATGGGCGGGGCGATTGCTACTTTCCTGGGCAATGCTGCGCTGCAAGGACTGTTCTCGCTCAATCAGCAGCTTCAGCAGATTGCTGGCAGCGTGATCCAAGTCGGTACGCAAGCCGAGCGGCAGCAGGTTAGTTTTGAGACTTTCTTTAAATCAGCAGAGAAGGCAAAGCAGATCCGAGTAGACCTGCTGAATTTTGCAGCAAAGACCCCTTTTGAAGTGCCAGAGGTGATTGAAAGCGCCAAGACACTAGCGGCAAAAGGCTTTGCCTATGAAGATATTATTCCCACGATAAAACGGCTCGGGGAAGTCGCGGCGGGTGCTGATAAACCTTTATCCCAGCTTTTATTTGTGTATGGGCAAATTAAGGATCAAGGGCGGGTTATGGGTCAAGACCTTAACCAGCTCACGAATGCTGGGATAGCAATCTCTGATATTGCGAAAGCCCTAAATATCTCAAACGATCAAGTTCGTCAGTTCGTCTCTGATGGAAAATTTGGCTTTGCCGAACTCCAAAAAGTTATCATCTCGGTTACGTCTGAGGGCGGTAAATTTTATGGGCTGATGGATAAGTTGGGCGGCACCACGGCGGTGAAGCTCAGCAATATGAATGATGTATTCACCAAAGTCTACGCCAACATCTACAACGGCATTTCACCAGCTTTAGGGGCGGTGCTGGATTTAATTAATGGCACCTTGACCCCACTAGCAGACAATAACCAGCTTTTTGCTGCCATTAACAGGCAGGCTCAAGAGTTTAAGCAGTACCTTGCTGATAACCCTGCCATTGTTGCCGAAATCCGCGACCTTATAGAGAGTGGGCTAAAAGGGGCGATCACGGGCATTGTGCAAGGTGCCCGTGAATTTCTGGAATACCTAAAGCAAAACCCAACGGCGATCCAAGATGCAATCACCAAATTTGGGCAGATGCTGGATCTTGTAGGTTCGATCCTAGGGATTATCAAATTTATTGTTGATCGCCTGTTGTCAGTTCAAACCCTGCTGTTAAATGCGATCAATTACTGGGTTAATTTAATCGCCAAAGCCACTGGGTTTAAAGGCGAAGTTAGCGGTATATCAGGGATCCTCAAGGGCGGCTTAGGCATCCTACAGGCATGGGCGCGGGGTTTTGATGGGTTTATTCAGGCCACAATTGAATGGGCACAGCGACTAAACCCCGTGATTGGAGCGCTTCAATACGCTGCAAGCCTCACAGGTGGAGGCGGCGGGGCTAGTTCGGCTGGGACACCTCCACCGCCAGAAGAATATGGTCCACCCGTGCCAGCAGCGCTTGACCCAAGACGGACGGCGGGGGGTGGCAGTTCAGCAGTGGCACCAACGGGGGCACCTTTAGAAATCCCTAGCAGTCCATCGGAACTCAGCAGTGGAAGGGCAAGTGGGGGCGGCAGTGGCACAGCAACTACAGCCAAAGAAAAAGAAGCGATCACCCTGCTGGGCATCACTGGGAACACAGGCCGCAGCAGTGGACCACATTTAGACGTGAGATACAGCAGAGCCTACAGCCCAAATCGCCCAAGGGTTTCGGACGAAATTTTAAGTCGTCTCATGGTTGATGGCAGAAATTTAACCAGCTACCCTATTACCTCAGAACATCGTTCTAGAAATGGGCGTAGACCTACCCACGACGGGGTAGACTATGGCACCCCAGTAGGCGGCAAAATTACCTCAAAGGTGCCTGTTGTTTACCGTAGCGCTCCTGAATGGGATAACGGCGGCGGTGGCTGGATAACAACCGTGCGCTTTGCTGATGGTGTAGAGATCGTACTGCTGCATCAAGATCCTTCAGTACAAGACAAAATCAAGAGCGCAGGCGGGGTGCAAGCCTCTCCTAACTCTTCTTACAGTGCTGGCGAATCCGAGGCACAACGCGCTCTACAGGAAGCACGTCGCATTCAAGATGCCAGAACCAACGCCGCTGCTGATGCCAAGAAAAAAGCCCTCGAGTTTAAGAATCAGCAAAACTTAAAATCATTTGATATCGAGACTTTACAAGGCTCTCAGCTCATCCCAGAAGCTGAAAAGGGCTTCTACGAAACCAACCGCGCAGCCGAGCGGCTGCGGGTGGAAGCAACCCAAAATAACAGGGTTAAACAGGATGAGCTTCAGCAGGCAAAAGCAACCCTGCTGGTAGAGCAGCAGCGGCTAATTGTTGACCAAAAGTTTGAAGATGCCAAGATTAATAAGGAGAGAATCAAGGCGCTTGACGATGAACTTGAGCGAAATCACAAGCTGCTGTTTTTAGACTTTCAGCGGTTTGATTTAGAGGATGCAGCAACCGCAAGGGCACAGGCAAAGCTACGCGAAGAAATCCAGTTCAAGAAAGATCTAGCCCGTGCTGAGAATCAGGCGGCTGAAGCAAGGCGCGTTTTTGAGGATTCACAGGCTCAACGTTCTATCTTCGGAGGGCTGAACCAAGAGCTAGGAGCGCAGCAGGTTGAAACCCTAGCAGCCAATGGTGAAACCAAAAAGGCTGCTGCACTGGCTAAGCAGTTGGAGCTGCAAAGATTAGCGCTTGAGTATGATCAGCAACGGCTACAGCTTAACTTGCAGATTCTCGCGGCTTATCTTCAGGGCAATCAAGGTTTAGTTCAGTTTCTCACTGAGCAGCGCGATCTATTAACCGAGATCAACAACGGCAAAATCGACGCGGTAAACCGCAAGTATGACACCCTAGGGCAGAAAATCAACAGTATTGCTGAAGGTGTTGCGGGGGCGGTATCCGGTGGCCTAAATGACCTGTTAGGCAACCTATTCGATGGGACTAAAAGCTTTGCTGATAAGATTTTGGGGCTGTTCAGCGGCATCTTCAAAAGTATCAGCCAAATGTTTCTACAGATGGCTACCCAGATGGTTCAGGATTGGATCAAAACGGGTCTTGGCTCCCTGCTGAAAAAACTATTCGGCGGCGGTGGGGGCGGGGGCTTTGGCGGGTTGCTCGGGGCTGCACTTGGCGGGGGCGGTGGTGTTGACTTTGGGACTGGAGCGCTCGGAGCGGTAGGCGGCGGGTTCGATTTTGGCAGCCTATTTGGTGGCATCGGAGCGGGGGCTGGGTTCTCATTCACCCCTATCGCAGGATTTTCAGCAGGGGGCTATACGGGCAGCGGTGGCAAGCATACCCCTGCTGGCATCGTCCATGCTGGTGAATATGTAGTGAGGTCAGAGGCGGTCAAAGCTGTGGGTCTTCACAGGTTGAACGCCCTAAATGCCATTGCAGGCTATGCCGACGGCGGCTATGTGTCTGATGTGTTCAGCACGGTAGGGTCAAGCCTTGCCAGTCGGCGGGGGCTGGGTAGCCTGCCTGTGCGCTCATCAGCGGGGCGTTCGGGCGGTGGTTCTGTGCTGGTGGCAAACATTAATGTGACCACGCCTAACCCAGATGGGTTTAGACCTTCAGAGCGGCAGCTAGGGCAGGCATTTTCTAACCAGGTGCAGCGGGGCATGGGGCGGCGTTGATGATGTATCAGGCCATGCTGAAACTGTCTCTAAAACACGCACCCACTGCCTAGGGGTTTGTTCATTTTCCCCTAGGCATTTTCTAAACTATGGCATTTTCCGAAACCGTACTAGATCTAGGCTGGGATTATGGGGCGCAAGGTGGTCCAGAGTTTTCTGTGACTACCACGACTTCAGGCGGTGGGTTTGAGTCTGCTAACCTTGATTGGAGTCAACCCAAGGGGGAATGGCAGATTGGAGATCGCACGGGTGATTATTGCCTAGACCTACCTGAGTACGAATACCTCTACGGTTTCTGGATGGCGCGGCGGGGGTCTTTTGAGGGTTTTAGGTACAAAGATTGGGGTGATTTTGAACTGATTGATGAGCTGATAGGGGTTGGGGATGGGGTGAAGACTCAATTTCAAATTACCAAAACCTATGGCTCATTTGTGCGAGTGCTTAAAAAGATTGCTGACGGGACTACATGGCGGGTAGGCAGTTCCAAGCCGTCTGCAACACTGGATTCCAATACTGGGCTGCTCACCTTCACCACGGCACCATCAGCAGGGGCAAAGGTGCGGGTGACGGGTGAGTTTCACGTACCAGTAAAGTTTATTGAAAACAAATGGCCTGGGAAGTTCTACGCTGCTGACCCTGACTCAGGGCAGCGGTTTTACGAATTGGGTTCATTGCAGTTGAGAGGGATAAGGGTTTGAAGTGGATCATTCATGGGGCAGCAATTCTGATTGCCACAATCATTACGGCTAGCGTGATGTACAGTGTTAGCTCTCTATTTCAAACTGGGATATCAGTTAATCAATCGCTTATAGTCTCTTCTGTCGTTTGCCTTTGTGTTTATTTCAGTGAAAAACCTATCTAGTACCTTCCTTACCCACGTTCGCAGCGGTCAAACTTCCCTAGCCTTCTGCTGGCGGCTCACGCTGCGAGATGGGCGCGTGTTGGGGTTCACGGCTCACGATCAACCCCTGCTGATTGAAGGCATCACTTATGAACCTGAGAACGGTATTGCTCCAAGCGCTTATCAGCAGGATCTAAGTTTAGAACCGGATGATGTGGAGCTAAAGGGGCTATTTTCGACGACTCAGATCTCCGAACGCGATCTAATCGGTGGGCGATTGGATAGTGCTGAGTATCAATATTTTTTAGTCAACTGGCAGGCGCTGCCCACGTCGCTATCTGCAAGCCCTGCTGATTTTCTGCTTTTATCAGCAGGGCGGCTCGGAGAGTACAAGTCTACAGAGCGAGACTTTACGGCATCGGGTCTGAGCCTGATTGATCGCCTTGCAGAAAAGCAGCCGATCCAAACCTCTCCAGTTTGCAGGGCTACGCTTGGAGATTCTAAATGTACGGTTAATCTAGCGCCATTTACTTTTAATCTATTGGTTTCAAGCGTGACGGGGAATCGCACCATAGTAACCAATGTGATCGCCTTGCCTGATGGCTACTTCAAGAACGGTAAGCTTGAATTTTTGACCGGAGAGAACGCAGGCACAAAAATCAAGATTGCTGATTGGGTAGATGCGACCAATACACTAACCTTATTTTTACCGACTTTTTATGACATTGCTCCAGGCGATTCGATTCGCTGTATTGCGGGCTGTGATAAGCGGCTGGCGACATGCCGCGATAAATTTAACAACGTGCTGAACTTCAGGGGAGAGCCGTCTATTCCTGGGCAGGATGTTTGGACTTCAGGGGTTCCTGTGGAGGGATTAGATCCTGACGAAGAGTAGATTTTCTTCCTTTTTTAAGCTCCAAATCCCACCATAACGTTGGCAGATGTTTTTCGATCAGCAGTACAACAACTTCACTCACTGATTCGAGTTTGGCGGCTTTGGCGTAGTCTGCCAGCTTATCAATCTCTTTCTGTCTCAAGCTGATACCTGCATTAATCTTTGGGCCATTGGGATGTTTAGGGCGTGGCATGGGTGGTATCCTCAATATTAAAAGCCCGACGCTCTAGGTGGTACTGAGGTCGGGCTTTTGTTTGATTAATGGCTAGACGTATTGGCACATACCAGGAGCCATTGGATCATATTTATAGTCAATGCCTGCATCAACTAGCTGTTTAATTAATTGCATCGCAGGAACCTTATGCTGACCAACTTCATAGACCCACGACTGCAACGGGTCACAAATTAATCTCGCTTTTGCATCTCCGTGAGGTGTTACCCACTCAATAACTGAGCCAGCCCCCAAGTGGACAAGCTTGATAAATTCTGTTAGCTCGGATTTATTATGCACGGTAAAAGTAGTCATTTAATGTATCCTCTAGGTGGTATGTAACCACTATAAAACAAGCATCATAACCTTGTCAAGCTACAAATTATTTTACCCCTGCTGATGTATCAGGCCATCCTAGAGCTATGAACCCACAGCGACAAGAAATCATCACCACAGCTCGTACATGGCTAGACACACCCTTCCATTGGCATGGGCGCTTAAAAAACATCGGTGTTGACTGTGCTGGGTTGCCGATTTGTGTAGGTCGTGAGCTGGGGCTATTCCCTGCTGATTTCGACCTAACCCAGTACGGCAACTACCCTCAAGACATGCTTGAGACGCTACGGCTGTACTGTCAGGAACGCCCCAAAAATGAGCGTGAACCAGGTGATATCCTATGCTTCAGGATTCGTGAGGAACCCCAACACGCAGGCATAGCGACAGATTGTGATGGAGATGGCGTGATTCATTGCTCTATCCGGTGGGCGGTCATAGAGCATGTGATTGATCAGCAGTGGGAAGACAGGATCGTAGGCGTTTTTAAATATCCCACAGTGGACTAGGAGGACACCATCGCAGATCCCGTTTCGTTCGGAATTAGCATAGGGATATCTCTAGGGCTGCAACTATTCAGCGCTCTGATCACGCCACCCATCCAAGGGCCACGGCTCAAAAGCCGCAAAGTCCCACGCTCAGACTATGGTGCTGATATCCCTCGGATTCGTGGCGTAATGCCGCTTCAAGGGCAGATTATTTGGAGTCCGAAAGAGTACAGGGAAGAGCGTAAAAAGCGGGGCAAAATTGGGGGTAAGTCCATTGAATACGTCTACTATGGCGATTTTACCTATGCTTTCAATGCTGGGAATATCGTAGGAATCAACCGACTGAAGCTCAACGGCGAGAGCAAAGTCAACCTGCTGAGCAAGAAAACCAAGACGCTCAACGACTCTAAAGACTTTCTCAGCAAATACGTCACGATCTACGATGGCAGCGACACCCAAGCGGCAAACCCCACAATCCAGGGTGCTGATGGTGCTGCAAACACACCAGCCTACCGAGGGATAAGCTACGCCTTTTTGAGGGATTACCCTCTTACGGATTCAGGCAACAGACCCCCTTCAGTAGAAGCAATCGCTTACACTGCCGGAACCTTCCAAACCCAAAACATTACCATCGGCAATCGTAA
>JAGVDA010000485.1 GCA_020058975.1 Thermosynechococcus sp. WC_1
CACGCTAAAATGTTAAGGAATTTGTCGCAATCCCACGTTTTTATCCGCAAGGTTGCAGACTGCCGTTTTACTGTGACACTTTATGCAATGTATTATTAACCGTCGGGCTGAATTTTCTGCCAGCCACAGATATTGGTTGCCAGAGCTATCAGAACTGAGCAATTATGAACAGTTTGGAGCCTGTGCGCGCACTCCAGGGCACGGACATAACTACGAGCTTTTTGTGTCAATGCTAGGCGAGATAGACCAATACGGCATGGTGCTAAACCTGTCAGATGTTAAGCATGTGATTAAGCGAGAAGTGACGAGTCAGCTTGATTTTTCGTTTCTAAACGACGCTTGGCCCGAGTTTAAAGACACCTTGCCCACCACCGAAAATATTGCGCGTCTGATTTGGCATCGCTTAGCGCCGTATTTACCCCTTTCCAATATTAAACTTTACGAACATCCTCGCCTTTGGGCAGAGTATAAAGGAGCTGGAATGCAAGCCTATCTCACTGTCGGAACTCACTTTAGCGCTGCTCATCGGTTGGCGTTGCCAAGCCTCAGTTTTGAAGAGAATTCTGAAATTTATGGCAAATGTGCTAGACCCAATGGTCATGGTCATAACTACCACATGGAAGTCACCATTAAGGGTGAGGTGAATGCCCGCACCGGAATGCTGGTGGACTTAGTGAAGCTAAATAAAGTGATTGATGAAGTGGTGATTGAGCCACTAGACCACACGTTTTTGAACAAGGACATTGCGTATTTTGAAGCTGTGGTACCTACCGCTGAAAATATTGCGGTTTACATTGCGCGATTACTGAAACCCCATGTTCAAGCGTTGGGTGCAACGCTTGAGCGCATTAAGCTGATCGAAAGCCCCAATAATTCTTGTGAGATTGACTGTGCTTGGCTTAATGATGAGGTCATTGAGTTGGCGCAGAATCAAATGGCGCTTGTGTCTTAGTCGGCTTTCTATTTTCTAGTACCGTAGGGGCGCAAGGTATGTGCGCCCCTACGGTACACTTTTGTCAGAAATGATTGGGCTTAGCAGCCATTGACGGGTGCCAAAGGATTGACAGGCTAAAGCTGCAACTTGAGCAGATTGCGTTAAGGCTTCTGGAAAGCTGGTACCTTGCAGGATCCAATGGCAAAATGCGCCATGAAAGATGTCTCCAGCGCCTAAGGTGTCGATGGGTGAAATGATAGGCACCGGAATTTCGCCCTGTTCTTTTTGGTGGCTGTAATGAATAGAAGCGCCACCATGAGTAATGGCAATGGAGGGGGAGGCGATCGCCTGCTGTAAATAGGCCATCACCTCAGATTGGCTGGTACAACCAGGTGGCAAGAAGTTAGCCGAACAAATGGCATAGTGTACAAAGGGCAAAACCTGCTCTAATCCTGGCTTCCAACTGCCGCCATCCAGCACAACTGGGATGTTTTGATGCTGGGCTGCTTGGGCGATCGCCACGCTAATTTCAATCTGGTGTCCGTCAATCAGCACAATGTTGATGTTATCTAAGGGGTTGGGCGACATCTGATCAACGGCGATTTGAAGATTAACTGCATTTCTAGAGATGACTGCGCGATCGCCTGTCCCCTCCGTTACCAAGATAGAAGACAGCGGCGGGGGGGCTTGCCGTTGGGGTGCTAAATCTAAAAGCTCTACCTGCTGGGTCGTAAGGTCAGCGCGCACCAACGTTGTGAGCGGGTGTTGACCTACCGCGCTCATGAGTTTGGCCTGATTGCCGAGGTGCCGAAACGTGACGGCAGCATTGGTCGCGGGGCCTCCGGCGGCGATCGCCAGTTCTTGTGCCACCTGTTTTTGATTGGATTGAGGCAGATGAGCTACCCCATAGATTAAATCTAGAGTGGTTAAGCCCACAAATAAGCCGCAGTGATCCATTTTCCGGTTGCTCTAGCTATTTTTAGCTCTAATTGACATAGCGCATCTGAATTTGCACCACGGTTTTAGTGCCAGAGACAAATATCTGAGAATCTGCAAAGCTGGCAGGCCCAAACCGAAGCGGCGGGTTATTAGAAAACCCGAACCCTTCAGAGGGCATACCCACTCCATTCGTGTTAAGCTTTCCGTCACTATTGCTGTCATGGATTGCGGCGATCGCGTAGTTGCCCAGGGGCAGATTGGCAAAGGTGACGGTCTTACTGCTGGCGGCAATACAGCGAGAAGATTTGAGGTTCGATCCTTTTCCACCCGACGGAAACCCTTTGGGACCCGAAAATACAGTTAGACAAACACGACCTTTAGCGTTTCTAAGGCTATTGAGCTTAATTTCTAGATTTCCGGTGTAGCCTGCTTTAGCTGATGGAATAAAAAATAGAGATGCATTGGCGATCGCCAAAATTCCACACGCCGCCGCAAAATGCTTAGAATTCACTATGACTCCTCAAACAATCCAAATACGTTATTTCTGACTATGCTGACCTTGGGTAAGTTTCCATCAGCATAGACTTTAGTGATGTTACCGTCTGATGGTTGCAATCACGCTACGGTTGTACCGTAAACTTTCTACGGTAGATCTTAAGCACGGTACCAAAGATGACTCTGCACGTTTATGGCATCCCAAACTGTGGCACCTGCAAGAAGGCATTTCAGTGGCTGGGCGATCGCGATATCAGCTATACGTTCATCAATACAAAAGAGCAGCCTCCCACCCGTCCGCTTGTAGAAGAATGGGTTGAAGCGCTGGGGGAGAAGCCATTACGAAATACGTCTGGGCAGTCTTACCGCGCGTTAGGCGATCAAAAACAAGACTGGAGCGATGAGCAATGGATAGAAGCGTTTGCCAAAGATGCAATGCTGATAAAACGCCCACTGTTTGTAAAAGATGGAAAAGCGGTGATGGTGGGATTTCGAGAGAAAGAGAGCATAATGCTTGAAAAGCTTGGTTAAGCAAGTTTTTTCTTAGAATAGCCTCACCTTTTTATCTGACGATGGCAATTGCAAAAGTGGCGTCTTAATAGCCAAACTCCTGTAGTGCAGGCAGAAAGTTCCGGTTCTCGTGGCTAGATCGGCTGAGCTTAATGAGTGCAAATCGCTGAAGCGGTACTAGAGCCTGCCATTGCTCTAGCGTTAAATGAGTCCCGACAGAATCTGCCTTACTTAGCACCGAGTCTGGAATATTGAGCGAATTGAGCCAAGCAGGATGATCTTCTATGAGCAAATCAGACGCTGGGGTTTGCGTATATTGCAAGACCAAATCTGAAACGTCGTGTCGATAGGTCGCAACGTCTTGAGCGGTTTCACAGGGTAAATGGACGAGCTGTTGGCGATCGCCTTCTGTAAAGCGATGCCAATGCTCGAGCTTAAGCTTAATGCCGCAGGTATCGAGCTTAAAGCGCACCACCATTGGAATGCAGCGCAAAGACTCAACAAAGTCAGACTCAAATTGAAAAAATACTGGAGGGGCAAGGGGCATAGGGTAAAAATCTAGTTGAAGATCTACTTCAAAGACAATTTAGCGTTATGCCAAATTTACCAAAGGTTTAGCCACACTAGGCTAAATTTCGTATTTAAATTGCTCAAAACCGATAGAGCAACGTTTTCAACCAATGTAGTCAAGAAAACGCTACTCTTTCCATTCATCTTTTGCGTTGCATCAAGTGCCGCTAATGTTCCGCCTTTTGACGCATTCTTTGAGCCACAAGACGCTGTTGATAAATTTTTAGCCCCTGATGATCTTGTTCGTCAATGTCGTACAGATCTGGGTCTTGCCCATAGGTGTAAGAGCTACGATCATAGCCTGCGTAGCCCACATCTAAATCAAGAATGGGCGCAGTGTTGACCGTAGGCGGAGCGCTCTGGGCACCTGCATAGCCTACGCCGTAAGAAGCGGGAGCATTAGAAGAACGGTAGATTTTTCTAACCTGTTCTTCATAGTCATAGTCAACCTTCATGTCTTCAGTTAACTCAGGCAAAGCCTCAACTTGCTCTTGGGTTAAGTGCTTGGCATAAACACGGCGATCGCCATAGTCAATCCGCGCACATCCAATTGGCAGCAGCACACGTTTGCCAAGACCTACAAAACCCCAAAAACCTACTTTAATCACCAGATAGCGGAACTGTCCTTCGTCGTCCACCAATACATCGTCAATAGAGCCAATTTTGTCATTACCCAAATAGAGGTCTAATGATTTAATATCTTGGTTGTCAGCATGACTTTGGTAATCTGGTTCAAAGTCTTTAATCTTGAAGAGTGTCATTATCTTGCTCCAGTGACTTAAAAAGCTGAATTTAGTTTGATTTCCCTGCCGTATAAAGCATTAAGAATTGCCATTAGACTCAATGAAGTTTTGAACTTCATTAACACTTTGCTGCGTCTTATTAGCAATATTTTGAGCTGTATTTTTTACGGAATCTCCTGTGTTTTGAGCCGTTTTCTGGACATTTCTGGAAAGCTCTTTAGTTGCAGATTGAGTTTTATCACGGAGATCTTGAGAACCTTCACTTAGATTATTTAGACCTTTCTGAGCTTCCTTAGACAGGCCATCTGCCGTCTTCTGGGTAGATTTACCAACATTTTTAGAAAACTGTTGTACTCGCTCACCAATTGGTTCATTTGCAAGCTCTTGCTTGACCGCATCTAGCGGCCCGTCATACTTATTTGCTTCTGGATGAGATGCTTTTTGAATAAGAGCTTTAGCCTTCGCATCTGTTTTAGAAGTATTTTGTCTTGGATCAACGTCGCTATAGGTATTCATTCCTCCTACTTCGGGCTGAATGACTTTGTATAACTCAGTAATTTGGCCTTCGGGAGCATTATCAGTATTTTGTCGATAGGGAGATGCTGCTTTTCGATAAGTTGATGGTGTCTTTATAGATCCACTATCTGCGGCTACTTTTGCCGTACCCATTTTGCCATCAGTTCCTGAGACATTAGGTTGACTACAGGCTGTATTCACCAACAAAAACAAAATGGAAATACTTGCAACGATGAGTTGAGAGAGCCGTTTTGACTTAAGAAAAGAAATCAGTGTTTTCATTATTTTACCTATGGGTACTTGGACTTCAAAATATTTCTATTTTTCAGAGTCTGGGTTGACTTCTTGAGCCATCGACAGAAAATTTTCTGGGTTGCCTTCTGCTGAACTTTCAGCATCTTTATTATTAGGGTTGAAAGAGCTTCCTAAAGATGGAGATACTTCTTCTGCACTTAACTCATGATCAGGAGTACTAAATTTTTTGGACTGCTCATAATCATTCTGGACGTTCACAGAAGGTGCTTTTACTTCATCTTTTTTAATTGCTTCTTTCATTGCTTCGGCATCATATTCTAGATTCTGGTCTTCAATATTTGCGTTCATTGTTGTATTCTCCATTGATTTTTTGCTTGAAGCTCGATTTTATATAAGAGTTGAAAATTAGATTAGAATCTAAAGATAGATTTGATCTTCATGACAATCTATATAAAAACAAGGATTTATCTTAGTGAAGATCCAGTCTTCACTAAGATGAATTTGAAGATATAAGATCTGGATTTTTTTAATTTCAAAATGACCTATAGAGCAATTCAGCTTGTTGGCAGAACCATAAGCTTTATCAGCCTCTTATTCAATTCTTCTGCTATGACTGCTCTTCTTGCTGCGTAGGTTCGTCTTTAGCCGCAATAAAACCAGAGCCTGGATTTGCCTCTGGCTTCGCACTAGCTTTGGCATCAGACTTTGTATCATCCAAAACTTTTCTCTGTTCAGGGTCAATCGGTGTTTGCTTCCCTCCAGAACTTGCTTGAGTAGATTCTTGATTGGTCATTATGTTTTCCTTAACTCGCTCTAAACTAAGATAGTCAATCTTTATTTAAAGTAAGTACCTCTTATGAAGTAAAAATCGAATTTAAATGATTTCTAAAGTAGTTAAACTCTCAGTCTTTTGGCAGATAGAATTTTTGAGGAAGTAAATCAAACAACGTACATATAAAATCCAACTATTTGATTTGCTCGCGTAGCGTATCTGCTTATGCGGCCTTTTTTCTGGGAAGTCTTTGCTCATACCAAGTTAATAGGGGTGTGGCGCTAATTCCGTGAATAATGATAGAAATAACGACGGTAAAGTAGACGATCCAAGCAATCTCTTCGCCAAGGTCTCCTGACAGCCCTTTTTCAAAGGCATAGGATAAATAATATAAAGAACCGAGACCACGAATCCCAAACCAGCCATACAGCAAACGCCGCGTTGAATTTAGTGGGCTGCCTACCGTACTAATCCATGCTCCAATAGGACGGATGATAAAAATCAGCAGTCCTGAAACTAACAGAATTGGAACTGCAAACCGAATCATTGGCTCAATTCGGAGTAGTGAACCTAACAGCAGGATTATGCCGACTTCCATCAATTTCTCGATTTGCTCTGCGAACTCTCGCTGGGAGTGATAAGTTTCTGGGGTGGCATGATTACGCTGCACAACCATGCCTGCAATAAAAACGGCTAGAAACCCATAACCATTGACTAGCTCTGTTAATGCATAGGTAATTAGCACCATGCTAAGGGCAACAAAATCTTCCATGAGCGTATCCGCTGACTTTACCTGCTGCGATCGCCGATGAATCCAGGTTATGCCTTGGGCTACTAATAGCCCCATCCCCACACCTGCTGCGATCGCCCACAGTACGTCTACTAACACCCATTGCCCAAACCAATTTTGCCATTGTGTATCTTTAATCCAGTACAGCCCAAAGTAAACAAATGGAAAGGCAAGTGCATCATTTAAGCCGCCTTCTGAAGTTAGTCCAAAACGTAGCTCATCACGGTCTTTAGCATCTAAAAGCTGAATCTCTGAAGCAAGAACTGGATCGGTTGGTGCTAAAATTGCACCCATTAAAATGGCTGAACTCCAGGGAAGCCCTAGAAATAAATGACCCACGGCTGCCAGTGAAAAAATGCAAATTGGCATGAGAATACCAATCAACCGCGCAGTAGAGTTCCAGGCCCACGCCTGAAAAGGACGATTCATCTTGAGTCCGCAGCCAAAAAGAGAGATAAGTATTGCAAACTCTGTTAATCGTTCTAAAACTTCAGCCTGAGGTCGTAATTCAATTAATTTAATTCCATAAGGCCCTAACAAAATACCTACGACCAGATAAATTAATGCATACGAAAATGGTAGGCGGGCAATCCAACCTGAACCTAAAGTGACCAGCAATAGAAGTAATCCAATAGCAAGGAAGCTAAGAATATAAGTATCCAAATACAATTCCCTCCAATAATAGTTATTGCTCCTGAGATGAAATTCTTTTGAAAAAGTCAGAAATGATTTTGTATTTTCCAGATTCTGAATTTCAAAAAAACATTAAAGTACTGGATATTTAGGAAATATCCAGTACTGAAAATTCGAAGAATTAATGTGAACCTTAATTAAATACCATTTCTAAGCATTTCCTTGAATAGATTTTCTTTCACCATTGACTGTCTCAAAATCTCTAGTAAATAATTTTGAGTCTCCTGTAAGCTCAAA
>JAGVDA010000259.1 GCA_020058975.1 Thermosynechococcus sp. WC_1
CTCCGCCGAAGCGATTTTGCAGCTCAACCCCGACGGCATTTTCTTGTCCAACGGCCCCGGAGATCCGGCAGCCGTAGAAGCAGGCATTGCCACCGCTCAGGCACTCCTTGCCTCCCAAATGCCCATGTTTGGGATTTGCCTGGGGCATCAGCTTTTAGGGCTGTCTTTGGGCGCACAGACCTTTAAGCTTAAGTTTGGGCATAGAGGACTAAACCAACCTGCTGGACTCGATCAGCAAGTTGAAATCACCAGCCAAAACCACGGCTTTGCCATTGATGCAAATTCCCTAGGGTCTGTGGCAGTAGACATAACGCACCTCAACCTCAACGACCAAACCATCGCGGGCATGCGCCATAAAACCCTGCCTCTGTTTTCAGTGCAGTATCATCCCGAAGCCAGCCCTGGCCCCCATGATGCGGACTATCTCTTTGGGCAATTTATTGCGTCAATGAAAGCCCATAAAACCCCTCACAAGGTCTAGTAGACAAGGACGCTGAAAGACCCTATACTAATGCCTCATCATTAAGTGCAATATTTTGTTTACAGCTTCAATAAGGAGGGGACTATTCCTGAGCAATTAAACCTGACCGTTAGCTTGCGAGGCACACGAGATGTCAGGGATAACTATCAGCTATTTCGCCTCACAGGTCTGCTCGACGCTTTCTCAGAACCCGTGTTTCTGAAGGTTATGACAAAGTGTCTCGAAGAGCAGCCTGCCAATGTCATTTTAGACCTGTCCAAAATCGACTTTATTGATAGTTCTGGGCTAGGTGTTTTGGTGCGTCTCGCCAAACAAATGCAGAATGCTAAAGGGACTTTTCAGATTGCGACGAACCCCCGCGTTACCCAAACCGTTAAGTTAGTGCGGCTTCAAGACTTTCTGTCTCTTCAGACGAGCGTTGAAGCGGCGATCGCCAATCTTCCTGCCAGTTAAGGAAATCTCTTTTAGTTCATGGTGATCTTATCTACAAGATCGCTATGTTTAATGGCGTTCAAGATACAGATCAGTCACCCAATCTAGATTCATAGGGAGTGTAAACGAGGTGTTGTGACAAAGCACCCGCTTTTTCCGCTGAATATCCCCCATCCTTTGGCAGCGAATACGGCTCAGACGCTTTCCCCTGCGGCGCTGGCCTACCTAGGAGATTCTGTGTATGAGCTGTATATTCGTACCCAGTACCTTCTGCCTCCGGCACGGATTCGAGACTACCATCAGCAGGTGGTCAACTGCGTTCGAGCCGAAACCCAAGCCGCGTTTGTCAAAGCGCTGACGCCTTACCTCAGCCCAGAGGAAATCCGAATTGTAAAGCAGGGTCGCAATGCCGCGACCGGACATCCCAAACGATTAAGCTTAGAAATCTATCAGTACGCTACGGCGCTTGAGACCCTAGTTGGCTATTTATACTTAACGGATACAGATCGGCTGTCCGAACTTCTAGGACGATTTTCTTTAGCTGAACTAACCCAAACCGAAAAATTGCTGCCTTAGTTTGGGGGAGCCTCTTTTAGTTATCGCCGCCACATTGCGTCTCTTTCTTGAAGCCGTGCAGCGTTTTATCTTTTCAAAATTTTCTAAGGAACAGACCCATGCAGCCTAAACCTAAACCCTCTAAAGGTAAACCCAAACTTGTCAGCGGACGTTCTAAACATGGCGGTGGCGGTGCAAGACCTCAGCGTCCTAAGTTCCAAAGACCCGCTGTTTCGTCAGCTTCGGCGGCACCTCGAAAAGTTTTGGCACAGATCCCCGTGCGTGATACTCAACCGATAGCGGCGGCAGCAGCAGCGGTTGAAGAAGAATCAAACGACCTTATCTATGGGCGGCACACGCTGTTGGCTGCATTGGAGAGCGATCGCGCCCTCAACCGCATTTGGGTCGTGTCTCATTTACGCTACGACGCTAAGTTTACGACGTTGCTAGATCAAGCTAAACGCAAGGGCACGGTCATAGATGAAGTAGACAACAAACGGCTTGACTTTATTACAGAACAGGCAAGACATCAAGGCATTGCCGCTCAAGTTGCCAGCTACGACTATCTAGATCTGCCCGATCTCATTACCCAGGCGAAGGCTGCAACCGATAGCCCTGTTATTGTGGCACTTGACAGCATGACCGATCCCCATAATCTGGGCGCAATTATTCGCACGGCAGAGGCATTGGGTGCCCAGGGTATTGTGATCCCACAGCGACGAGCAGTTGGCATTACTTCGGCTGTGGCAAAGGTCGCAGCAGGGGCGCTAGAGTCTATTGCTGTGGCGAGGGTCGTGAACCTGAATCAGGCATTAGAGCAGCTAAAAGAAAGCGGATTTTGGATTTATGGCCTTGCCCCTAACGCCAAGGAATCTCTGCACAAAATGACCTTGAGCGGCCCCATTGTGTTGGTGGTGGGTGCCGAGGGAGAGGGCTTAAGCCTATTGACACAGCGCCATTGTGACGTGTTAGTCTCTATTCCGCTTCAGGGTAAAACGGCCAGCCTTAATGCTTCTGTGGCGGGTGGCATGGCACTTTATGAAATTTTTCGGCAAAGATGGATACATAGAGTACATCATGTTTAGGTCATACTCTGTAAGACTATAAACAAACGTTACGAAAAATTTATTCGCGTTTGCTCTGGCGCGGGGGAACTAGCGCCTCTAGGAGGTTAACATTTTGATAGTTGTTCAAAAAACGAAGTCCATGAGTGTAAAAGGCCAGTTGGCTGTCTTGCTAAACCGTTTGGGTCTAGCGTGGTGGATTGAGGTCACGACTCAATCTCCAAAGTGCATTTACTATTTTGGACCGTTTGCTTCTTCTCAAGAAGCCAAGGAAGACTTGCCAGGATATTTAGAAGATTTAAATCACGAAAGTGCTGAGGGCATCCAGGCCGTTGTAAAGCGCTGTCAGCCTGCGGAGCTAACCATTTTTGATGAGCCAGAAACGCTGAGTTCGGGTCGGCAGCGTTTTAGTCAGCAGATGCCTTAGGGCTAAAGCCGCAGCCAATTAGCCAATGCGCAATATCCTGATTTACCTGCGTCGGAATTTCCCAAGGAAAGAGATGGGCGGTTTTTGGGTAGCTAATCCACTGACTATTTTTAAGGTGGGTGGCTGTCTCGTGGCTGGCTTGTGCCAAGATGTGGCGATCATTTTCGCCGCTCATCACGAGGCATGGACAGTCTAAGGTCGCAAGATCGGGGACGCGATTGTAGCGCTTTGCTAGGGCAAGGTTTAGGGCGTTATGGGCATGGCGTGAAGTTTTGACCGTTGCTGGCGTTCCAGCCTTGGCTAAAAATTCATAGGCGGCTGGGGTGTGCTGCGTGAGCAGGTGTCGTAGAAGCGATCGCCGTCCAAACGTCTCAATATTCCAACGCCAACCTGGTTTGAGCCAATTCAAGCCCCCAGCAATGAGGGTATACAGCAGATCCGGTAGGGTTGGCTGCGGCATATTGCTGACCGGATGGGCGGCAGTGGCGACTAAAATTAGGCCAGAAAATCGGTCTGGATTGCGCAATGCCAGCTCCATTGCCAAGATCCCGCCTAAAGACCAGCCTAGGATCAGACATTTTTTGATCCCCAACCGATCAAGGAGCGCTTCTAGGTCTGTAAGGTGATCTTGCATGGTGAAGGGCGATAGCTTTGCACCAAGAGTCTGCGTTTGGCTGTGCCCATAGCCGCGCAGGTCAGGCGTAATGGTGTGAAACTCTGTGGATAGAACATCGGTAAAGACCTTCATGCAGTCTGCCGATCCCGGGTGTCCGTGAAGACACAGGATTGGGAAACCTGTCCCCTGCTGGTCTACAGCAAGAGGAAAAGAACGCTCTGAAGCAGGCAAAGTGGATATCATAAATCTCTCTGAGCGCAATAATTCTGATAGATCAACGGTTGGGACTTAAACAGATTTTGCTATACTTAAACCCGCTTTAGTGACTTCCGCTGCCTAAGCACAATGCCAGAGCGTCCTCTCTCTCGTCAAATCGCCTATCGTCCAGCGGCTGCTAAACGGTCGCGGGGTAAATTGCGTGGGGCGAAACAAC
>JAGVDA010000080.1 GCA_020058975.1 Thermosynechococcus sp. WC_1
CTATCAACCAGTATCCCAAAGTATTTACACTAAAGATCTTCTGGATCGCCTCACGAATCTCTCAGTTTTCTCGCCTCTGTACAAATGCGTTCTTCCTGCGCCCTGAGTTCGGGCGTGAATTCTTTTCCGAAATCTTCTGCTTCGAAGATCGGACGAATCTCAATTTCAGATTCTCCTGGCATTGGGTTGGGGCAACGTTTTACCCAGGTGATCGCTTCTTCTATCGATTTCACTTGCCAAAGCCAGTAGCCAGCGACCAATTCCTTCGTCTCTATAAACGGCCCATCGGTTACAGTTCGGCTTGATCCTGAGAACTGAACCCGTACTCCTTTCGAACTGGGATGTAATCCCTCACCAGCAAGCATAATTCCTGCCTTCACTAACTCCTCGTTGTATTGCCCCATTTCTGTTAGAAGCTGTTCGGTCGGCATTACGCCTGCTTCAGAATCCTGGGTTGCTTTGACCATTACCATAACTTTCATTGTGAAATCTCCTGTTGGTTACAAGTTTCTAAACCTGGACTGTTGTCAGTTGATCGCACTGGGGTCCATGAAAAAGATTTCCCAAATGTGACCATCTAAATCTTGGAATCCATGTTGGTACATAAAACCCATGTCATTTGGTTCTTTGTAGGTGGTTCCACCCGCTGCGATCGCCTTAGCTACGATTTCATCAACTTCAGCTCGACTCTCAAAAGATAAAGCTACAAGTACTTCTGCACTTTTGCTTGTGTCACAAATTTCTTTAGGGGCAAAGGTCTTGAAGTATTTCTCAACGAGTAGCATGGAGAATATATTCTCTCCTATAATCATGCATGTGGCATTTTCATCGGTAAACTGCGGATTGAAGGTGAAGCCTAGTTTAGTAAAGAATTCGATAGATTTATTGAGGTCTTTTACAGGTAGATTGACAAAAATTTGACGAGTCATAATTTCTCCTTTGAAATTTAATGGACATAGATTGCGCTGAGAGCAGCATTGTTTTAGCTTTCAACTATGATCTCAAAACCACCATAGATCAATCGCTTGCCGTCAAAGGGCATCTCCTTGTCAGGTTGCATTCGGGGATCTGCCATTACCATCTGATTCCCCCGATCGCGCACTTCACGAGAAGGCCAGACGATCCAGGAAAAAACCACGGTTTCGTTTTCCTCACATTTAACTGCCATTGGGAAAGATGTTAGCTTGCCTTCAGGAACATCATCTCCCCAACATTCAACCACTTTGAGCGCACCGTATTCCTTGAACACAATGGCTGCATCCTCAGCTATTTTTTGATAAGCTGCACGATTTGCAGTCGGGACAGCTAGAACATATCCATCTATATAATTCATGAAAGTTCTCCTTAATTAAATTGACGATTGATTGTTTATTTCAAAACTCAGGCAGCAGGTTCGCAGTTGATCATCCATGGAGTGCCAAAGCGATCGGTTAGCATTCCAAAGCGAGGAGACCAGAATGTTTCTTGGATTGGCATCCGCACTGTCCCGTTTTCTGCCAAAGCGTTAAAAATTCGTTCAGCTTCTACTGGATCGTCGAATACGAGGGATACAGAGAAACCCTGCGGTTTTTCAAAGTAATTCGGTGGTGCATCGGAACCCATCAGTACCGTATCACCCACAATGAGCGAGACATGCATGATTTTATCCAGCTTTTCAGGGGGTGTTTGATCCGCCATGGGCGACTCTCCGAAGGTCATCATCGATTCGATTTTACCGCCAAGGCACTGCTCATAAAACTTAAATGCAGCTTCGCATTCATCGTTGAAAGAGAGATATGTGTTCAATTTCATAATGGACTCCCTTGATTAATTTAATGATTTTTACTAGGGATTTAAGTTTTTAATTTAAATCCTTGCTCTACTATCTAGTCGAATTAAGGTTTGTGCGATCGACAGGTTGAAACTATTTTTTCAAGAAAAATTCGACAATAAGAGATATGGATTCGATTGCATGATGGACTCCTTTTGTGTTTGCGTTTATAGGTAATGTTCAGAAACTGAAATCTGATGTTGCTTGTTTGCCAGTTGCCCTTGCACACTGCTGATTAGGCGTTGAGGCTAGCGATCGCTGCGGTGATGCGGAGTGGCGCATTTGGACGAGCATACATCCGCTCCATATATTGGAGGAGTTGCGGACAGCCATCGAGCAACTGAACCTCGTTGGCCCAGTCGAGAGTATAGGCACAGACGAAATCGGCAGCCGTCATGGTATCGCCAACGATGAACTGACATCCCTGCATATGCTCCTCCAGCACGGCTATCATATTTGTGAAATCCTGGCGGGCTAGGGAGACCTCGGCGGTCAGGCGCAGATGTTCTGGATACAGCGACGTGTGACGCGCGATGCGCCATAGCGGTTGCTCCAACTCTGTGGCTGTGAACAGAAGCCAGCGGTAGACTTGCGATCGCTGCTTGATGTCTGTGGGAAGCAACCCTTTGTGGGGGTACTTCTCTGCTAGGTAGAGCAAAATTGCAACCGACTCGGTGAGAACGAGGTCGTCGTCAACGAGCACTGGAACCTTGCCAGCCGGATTGATCTTGAGGAACTCCGGGCGACGGTGTTCGCCCGCCGCGAGGTTGACGGTTATAGCCTCAAAGTCTATGCCCAACTCCTGGAGCATCCATCGCACCCGAATCGAGCGTGTAGGGGCGAATTCATATAGTTGCATATGCTTCTTCATTTCGGCATCCTTTTGTCAGTGTGAATATTGCAATGAGCAGTCGCATAACGCCTGAGTTAAGCTGCGCCACTAAGCAGCGTCAGCTTGAACGAATTGTTAGTCATTTAATGAATCAATTCCTTGCTCTTTAAGCTTAGCCAATCCGCCTTTCATGGTTTTGACTTGCTCTGATGAATGTCCTTGCCAAACTGTAACCTCACCGACA
>JAGVDA010000171.1 GCA_020058975.1 Thermosynechococcus sp. WC_1
CCCCCGCCTCCGCCACCGCCTGCTCCAATATTCCCGGCAACATCAACGGCAACGGGAACAATTTTGCCAGTAGGGTCAACGCCATAAATTACTTGCTCACGATTTGACATTCGAGCCTTTCCTATGCATGATAAAACTCAATATTTTCAAGAAGCTCTTTAGTTGAGTCTTGCGTCCAATAACTAGTTCCTGACTCAAATGATCCATTCATCGTGACAGGCAATGCTTCAAATCCTGCTGGCACTTTATACGCTAAATCTTGAGAATTTTGCAGATTTAATAAGGAATCAATAGCTTGCTGTATATTGACCTTGTCATATTTAGTAGTCCCTTCTAGATAGCTAGATTCTTCTAGGACAGCCTGATTAGCGGTCGTCTGAGAAAGGAAATTTGCAGCTACCCAGAAAATGCGATAAACCTTCTGCCCCGTCAGATCAAGCCCCGCCGAAATTTCTAGCAACGTGCGCAGAAACGATTCGTCGTTACTTTTTACTAATGCCCTGATTGACGGTAAATCAATCAGGGCATTATAAGCATCATTTGCCGTTAGATAGGGAGGCATTGCTTTCGGTTGGTTTTGCAGTGGGCTTAGTCTTTTTGGGTTCTACTGCATCAGAAACTTTTTTTGAAATAATTCCCGATGCAATAAGAGGCGCTGCATTTTCTTGAGGTAATTCAATCTCTTCCCAATGCAGCCCATCAGCAGAGCTAAGCGGCGGATACTCGATTTTGTAAGTTTCCACAATTCCTATCCTTAAGCAACTGCGTTCTTGATCAAATACCCGTGAGTGATCAAACCAGATGTGCGATCTACCCCAGTGTTGATAACTTGGCGGTCAAAATCCATTTTGTAGACCGTTGCGCCTCGATCATCATCACGGTAAGGGTTGTACATCAATGGGTTATTTTCGTAGACGTAGGTATAGCCAAAAGATGGCGTTTCAGCATCGATTGCGCCGTTGGGAACATAGCTAATACGATCGCTATTTAGCGCCGCTGGATTGGTGTAGCCCATCACAAGATCTTTGCCCATGACGCGAGATTTAACGCCAGCGCCATTTTTGCGAATTGCGCGGCAAACGCGAACGCGATCAAATCCTAGGATATTAGCGAGCATTTCCTCAGTGAGCAGATTCATCATTCCACTAGGAGATGGTGCGGTAAATGCTCGGGAGTACCGAACGGCTAGAGTATCGAAAACATCTTGTCCCATAAGACAGACGTTAGGATCAACGCCGATTTGAGACGATACCGCAGACTTGCCAGTCCGAATAATCAAGTCAGGATCGGCGGCTGCATCGTTGAATTGACCGCCAGCCGTCAACGTAATCCGGTTAGTCGTTGCATAGTTTGCAACGGTCGTGGATGCAGTCGCAGCCTGAATCTCATGGTTTAGGCCAGCGCGTTTCATCAATCGATTAGATGCTCTAACCCCCCAATTAATATTTAATCGGCTCATTTGGTCGGCTTTTTTATCGCCAACCCGATACATCAAACCTTTGGTATTGAGCTTGTATGGCTGCCCATAGAACCCGTCTTGAATCTCAGGGTATGGCGTATCATCAGCGCGATCATCCTGAACTTCCTCATAATCGCTATCGTCAAAAACAATAGCTTGACCGCCATAATCAGCCGTCTCAGCCAATGGGTAAAGCAATCGCATTACAAATTCAGGCTGAATAACACCTTGCGCTAAATTTGTGAGGATTAGGTTTACGCCCAATCGAGATTGTTGCAATGAAAGGGTCATTTTTTACTCCTAAACCTTCACAAGATAAGCTTCAACAAATTGACCAGCTGCGGTTGCTGTTTGACCTAAAACCAACCGAGCTGCAACGTTATTGGTCGATGTCCAGGGGATAAATCGGCCCGTTGTATCGGTCATCAATCGGTTTTCGGTGCCGTCACAGGCCGCGCCCACTTCGACAATTGCAGACTCGCCTACCACTATTCGGGTAGCCTCACCAATAGCTGCATCGTGATCAGCAATGCCCAAAATAATGGCGTTAGCCCCTGCGATTAATCCAGTATTTAATACCCCTCGCTTAGCAGTCAGGGCACCCGCAGCGACCACGGTGACGACTCTAGTAGCTAATTGTTGCTTTGACATTAGATTTTCACCCCATTGTGATCGCGAGTGTAAAGTTCAACAGCTTCGGCGTAGTTCTTGTTTGCATCTACACCGTTTTCTTTTGCGTAGGATCGAATCTTGCGATCCAACTTAATAGAATCAATGTCTACCGAAGACCCAAAGGACAGAGAAGCCTCATTGCGAGATTCATCCGGCGTGTCTTCTGCGCCTGGAAGCTTAGCGCCGCCCCATAATTTAGGGCTATTGGTCAATTCTTCCATATACCAAGCGCGGGGTGTCATCGAGCGGGTAGAGCCTTCTTCGCCGTATTCAACAGTTACGTTGTTGGGCATCGAAAGAATCCCTTGGATTTTAGATTGGCGATCGCAGGGCTTGCACTGTTGATTTGCTACCAATCCATCTACAAAGTTCGAGACACCTTGTAGCTCATTTACTTGGCGCAACTGTCGGTTTTCTGCCGCCAGGATGTCAATCCGTGCATCTTTCTCGGCAGAGCCTGTTTTTAATGCATTGATTTCTTGAGTAAAGTTAGCTTCCATTGCTGCCAACTTTTCAAGAACTGCTGAGTCATTGCTCTTAGTTTCTTTATCTGAAGTCATTTCAGGTTCTTGTTCCTTAGCCTTGGCTACTTTTTTCTCAAGTACCGTTTTTGTGAGATTGTCGAGTGATTGCTCATGAGTGATAGCAGTTCGTTCTCCGCTACCAGCCATATTGCTATTGACACGAACCATAGGCCGTGGGAGAAGCCCTTCTTTGCTATTGCTCATAAGACCCATTTTTAGAGGCATACATTGATACTCTAATTTGAGGCTCTATTAATTTTTAAGAAAGTTGCTTTGTGAGTAGCAAAAGTTTTTTCTACGACAAAAATTATTGCTTAGGCCATTGAGCCGACAATGAACTTTCAAGCTTTTTGCCCGTAAGGGTTGTTACTTTAATCCATCGAGGGTGCCATACTACTTGCCCTGCCCTCACTGTCTCCCCATTCACCTCAATCTGATTGGATGGCGAGGTGTAGAATTTAGCACGATCTCCTATCAACGGCTCAATCCAAAAATCAGGCTCAGGCGTAAATACTGAAACGCCATACTCATTAGCTTTGGCAACTTGTCCTGACTGAACCAGTGCAGGAGATTGTCCACCTTTAGGGTATATCTCGCCTTCTCCCGTCTGGAATCCAAAATAGGTATCTGTGGCGTTACCCGTGATAGCGCCAGAAGTTCCTCGGATTATTGCAAAATGACCATTGCTGCTTAGCTTATATTCGGTGTTTGAATTGGTGCGTGGCTTGATATCGAATCGCGTGTAATATTGTTGAGCACAAAACCATTTTTGAGATGCAACAATATTTACACGCAATCCCCCACTCTTGGCATAGGATTCGTTTATAGCAATGTCGGTGCATCCATAGGCATTGTAAATCCCCGCAGAAAACGGAAACAAAAGATTGATCCGTCCTTTCTGGTTTGCCCAAGCCTTTGTCTTTGGGATTAATTTTGCTCCAACTTTATGGCTAGCTTTACTTGATGCCGTCACTGTCAGGGGCAAAGTTTGTGCTTTGATCTGATGGGAAATTAAACTGCTGAATAGTAGATTTAGGCAGCTTAATAACGCCAGTCGCCAGCAAAATGATTGTGAGTAATCCACCTGAGAAAGCTCCCATTACGCTAAAAGACCAAAAACCAGCTAAAGGCCACCCATTGAAAACCTCGCTTTTTAGCCAATAGTATCCACCCGTAAAG
This sequence comes from Thermosynechococcus sp. WC_1, assembly GCA_020058975.1. Classification (GTDB taxonomy): domain Bacteria; phylum Cyanobacteriota; class Cyanobacteriia; order Thermosynechococcales; family Thermosynechococcaceae; genus JAAURS01. The sequence continues at coordinate 3,835 of JAGVDA010000171.1, forward strand.
CGTTTGCCGCCTGAATCAAGGATTTGTAAGCCCATCTCAACTTGGGCGCTTTTGACAACCGCCTTAGACTCAACGGTTGACGCAATTGCTCTTTGTTCTGTGGCGTGACTTGGATCTCTTGTTATAAAAGCAATCATAAATAGCTCTTTATTGATCACAAGCGGTTCAAATTCAATCCCGATTGAAATTTGCTCTCTTTGGAATGTGTACGCCTCAATCCATCGAGGTTGACCGTCCGCACGGGCAGACATTAACCGCCCTTCATAGGGAGATGTTGACTCAATTGATGCCCTTAGTTTTGCAAATTCCCCATTGATTAGGCGATCATGAATTGCCCCTTGCATTGATTCCGGCAAAAATATTTTAAGAGTGTCATTAAGCGCCTGCTGCTCTTCTATTCCAAAGAGTCTCTGAGCGCCAAGATCCACTCGACAAATAAGTCGTGATTCAGAGATTACAATATAGCCATCTGATAGCCTAAGGACTTCTGGATAATTTTTGGAAACGGCTAATGTGATTTCGGATTGGAGTGACATTTGTTTTAGGGTTAGGTAATATCTTCGATCACAAAAACATTGTTATTGTACGATCCGTTGATCATCATAAGTACTTTGTACCGTTTGTTGTTTGTGATGTCGTCAACGATGGCGTGTTGGTTATTCCCAGCCCCTCCAAAACTCCACCCTGAGTTGAGATATTGACTTGATGCCGTAGTAACAGTTGCGCTAGTTGGCGTTGCTGTACCGTCCCACGCCAAAAAATTAATCCATCGCAAACTTACAGATCCGCTAACTGATCGCACTTGCAAAGATCGGTTCCCAGACGCTGGCAGGCACCATTGTAGGGTTTTGAAGTTTACCCAAGTACCTGCATTTGCCACGGCGTAAGTTGACCGCGCTTGTGCCTGCTGAAAGATGATCGATAGATTAGCCGTAGTTGCCGTAAATGTGTCCCCTATTGCAACTTCTAACGCTCCCGTATCAGGATCTGCAATCGCAACAGTCATCCCACTTGGAGCCGTCACAGAAAGAATTTCTTGCCCTGCCGGAACGCTTAATTTGATGCGCCCAGAGGTGCCCGTGTAAAGGATATCGCTACCCAATCCGTTAACGGTCAACGCCCCATCATTAGCAGTTATCGTGCAAACCTTTCGCACAGTCGTCCCCATTGGAACGGATACTACATTGGTAACAACCTTGCGAGCATACGTCACCCGAATATTGCCTACCGCTCCATAGGTGTTGTTTGCATTGGCATGGCTATCAAAAAAGTCCAGGCTTATCGTCCCCTGTGGGGTAACAAAATAATGCAAATGGATTCGCATGACGGCACCGTCAGGGAACGTTATGTCTTTCCAAATCGCTACCGGATAGGCGGTATCCAACCATGCAGTCCATCCTGATCC
>JAGVDA010000113.1 GCA_020058975.1 Thermosynechococcus sp. WC_1
GCCTGTGGTCCTGGTTCCATTGCCCGCAATAATCCCTAAACGACAACAATAGGGGCATGCTACACCGCCAAAACGAGAGGACTAAGCCATTCTTCTGCTAACGTATGCTTTAGTACATCCCTAAAGTGATATGGCTGAAGTTCTCCTCTTTAACGCGCTCCGAGCGGCAATCGACGAAGAAATGGCTCATGACCCCACCGTGATGGTTATGGGCGAAGACGTGGGGCAATATGGAGGATCCTATAAAGTTACGAAGGGACTTTATAAAAAGTATGGCGAGTATCGAGTTTTAGATACACCCATCGCCGAGAACAGCTTCACAGGTATGGCTGTGGGAGCCGCAATGACAGGGCTAAAGCCTATCATTGAAGGGATGAACATGGGCTTTTTGCTGTTAGCCTTTAATCAAATTTCCAATAATGCCGGAATGCTGCGCTATACCTCCGGCGGTAACTATAAAATTCCGATTGTGATTCGCGGCCCTGGTGGTGTCGGTCGCCAGCTCGGGGCTGAGCATTCTCAGCGCCTAGAAGCCTACTTTCAGGCGGTTCCTGGCCTCAAAATTGTGGCCTGCTCCACGCCCTATAACGCCAAAGGCTTGCTCAAAGCTGCCATCCGCGACCCCAACCCCGTGCTGTTTTTTGAGCATGTGCTGCTGTACAACCTCAAAGAAGAAATTCCAGACGGAGAGTATGTACTGCCCCTTGATAAGGCAGAAATTGTGCGCCCAGGCAAAGACGTCACCATTTTGACCTATTCCAGAATGCGTCATCACGTCATGCAGGCCGTTAAAACCCTTGTGCCCCAAGGTTATGACCCCGAAGTGATTGATTTGCTGTCTCTCAAACCCTTAGATTTTGACACCATCGGCGCGTCCATCCGCAAAACCCATCGGGTAATTATTGTCGAAGAGTGTATGAGAACCGGAGGGATTGGGGCAGAACTGACGGCCTCCATTAGCGATCGCTTCTTTGATGAGTTAGATGGCCCCGTTCTGCGGATGTCGTCCCAAGATATCCCTACACCCTACAATGGTACGCTTGAGAACCTGACGATTGTGCAGCCCGCACAGATTGTAGAGGCAGTGCAAAAAGTTGTAGCCTTGCAGGTATAGCAATCAACAGTTTGTTGCACGAATATGACCCTCTCCCCCAGCCCCTCGCCCAGAACGGGCGAGGGGAGCTGGAATTAGCCCTTCTCCCCTAGTGGGAGAAGGGTTGGGATGAGGGGGCTAGGATTGATGCAAGAGGTCTAATAGCTTATTGCTATGGCGTTGCTAAAAACATCAAAGCTTGCTGCTTAACCAACGACAAATTGTCGTCTTGAGCAGGGGCACAGAGCAGGCTCGTTTATTTTTGGGTGATGGTCTTGTGATTGGCAAACAACGGTTTCTGCTGGCGTTTATTTTGCTCTTAATGGTCGGAGCAATAGTGGTCATCAACCAAATCCCCACCCAACTGGGGTTGGATTTGACGGGTGGAACGCAGTTAACACTACAGGTTAAGACAACGGATAAAGTCAAAGAAATTACCCCCCAGGTTCTGGAAGGGGTACAGAAGGTCGTTGAGGGACGCATCAATGGACTGGGCGTTTCGGAAGCGCTGGTGCAGACCTCTGGAAAAGATCAGCTTCTAGTTCAGCTTCCTGGCGTAAATGACCCTAAGCAGGCAGAGCAGGTCTTGGGCGGCACCGCTCAACTTGAGTTCCGAATGCAGAAGCCCGGAACCGATGGGCTGCTCGGCGAAGCGCTGCAAAAACGAGCGTTTATTGATGTTCAGCTCAGCGCCCTTGAGAAAGTCACCCCCAGAGACGAAAAGGCGATCGCCGCCCTTCAGCCTCAAATTAAGGCCATCCAGAAGACCATTCTGGATCTTTACGAACCCTCAAAGCTAACGGGTTCAGATTTGACCGATGCCTTTGCTCAGCCTACCTCCGCAAGTTCAGATAGCTGGGCGATCGCCGTGCGATTTGACGGCAAAGGGGGCGAACTGTTCGCTGACCTAACCAAAGCCATTGCAGGTACCAAACAAACCCTCGGTATTTTCTTAGATGATCGGCTTCTCAGCTATCCTGGCGTTTCGGCACAGTATGCCGCGACTGGCATTACTGGGGGTAATGCCGAAATTTCTGGCAACTTTGACGCAAAGTCAGCCAATACCTTAGCCGTTCAGCTACGCGGGGGAGCCTTACCCGTCCCCGTCGAAATTATCGAGAATCGCACCGTTGGGGCAACCCTGGGCAAAGACAGCATCCGCAGCAGCATTGTTGCAGCCGTTGCTGGCCTGGTTTTAGTCTTCATTTTTATGGGGGTTTACTATCGCTTGCCAGGTGTGATTGCAGATATATCCTTGGGTGTGTACGCGCTTTTGACCTATGCAACCTTTGTGCTGATGGGTGTAACGCTTACCCTACCTGGAATTGCCGGATTTATTCTAAGTATTGGGATGGCAGTAGATGCCAATGTGCTGATCTTTGAGCGTACTCGTGAAGAATTACGGGCAGGCAAGACATTGTACCGCTCCATAGAATCCGGTTTTAATCGAGCATTCTCAAGTATCTTAGACAGCAACGTGACGACACTCATTGCCTGCGGCGCACTATTTTGGCTTGGCTCTGGGTTGGTGAAAGGCTTTGCCTTAACCCTGGCACTAGGCGTCATGATTAGTATGTTTACCGCCATCACCTGTAGCAGAACGCTGCTCTTTATCGCCATTAGCGCTCCTCAATTTCGCAAACCGCAGCTCTACGTTCCCCAAAAGCCGGAGGTGGCTCAATGAAGTTAGTTTTGAGCAAGCAGCGCACCTTATGGTGGACGGTGTCGGTTGGGGTGATCCTGGCAGGCATTGCGTCAATGGTCATCTCCTTTCTACAGTTTGGTGCGCCATTGCGACCCAGCCTAGACTTTGTGGGTGGCACAAGGCTTCAGTTTGAGCGTAACTGCCAGCAGGCTTCAGACTGCGCCAAACCGATTGACACCGCCGTTGTCCGCGATGTTTTAACGGCGCAAGGGCTAGGCGATAGCAGCATCCAAGTGTTGGGTGAGAAGCAGCAGGCTATCTCAGTGCGAACCAAAACCCTAGGCTTTGAAGAGCGCGGCAAGGTTGAAGCGGTACTGAATGAAAAGATAGGTCCGTTTGATATTAAAAAGAGCCAGATTGATACTGTAGGCCCAACCCTCGGTCGTCAGCTCTTAAGCTCTGGGTTGCTGGCGCTGCTGGTTTCCTTTGGGGGGATTGCGCTGTATTTGAGCATCAGATATCAGTTTGACTATGCGTTTTGGGGCATCGTTGCGCTATTGCACGATATCTTGATCACGGTTGGAATTTATTCCATGCTGGGTCTGCTCTTTGGCATTGAAGCAGACAGCTTATTTATTGTGGCGCTGTTGACCATTACGGGTTTTTCAATTAACGACACAGTCGTTATCTATGACCGTGTGCGAGAAAACGTTAAGCCTGGTGAACCCATTTCTGAAACGGTAGATATTGCAGTCAACCAGACTCTTGGGCGCTCTATTAACACCACATTAACCGTCTTGTTGCCGCTCGTCTCAATTTTTATATTTGGGGGTGCAACGCTCAAGTACTTTGCCCTAGCCCTCATTATTGGCTTTTTGGCGGGGGCTTACTCCAGCATTTTTATTGCCAGCACCCTTCTGGTGTGGTGGCGTGAATTCGCCCAAGCCAGAGAAAAATCTAAAGAAACAACCGCGTTGTCGGAGTAGTAGAACGCTCAGATGACCCATCAAACATTGCAAAAAATGCAGGATCCTCAACCTATCTCTTTGGTTAACCCTTCATCCAATCAGCAGCAGCCAGAAGACCTGCAAAGGCTGCTTCGACTCATGACCTATGGGCGCTGGATCGTTGTCTTGACACTATGGCTGACCGTGGGGTTAATCAGCTTATGGCAGTTTCGTTTTAGAATTCAACTTTTGATTGATTCATTTACCTGGGTCGCGGTCAGGTATGGTTTGGCCTATCACCAAGGCGCAGCTTTTGGGCTATCGCTTTGCCTTGGCATGACGATTGCGGTGCTGGGATGGCACAGCCGTACACTTCTGTTTGGTCTTTCTAAGCCAGAGCAGCTCCGCCTACAACAGCAGGCGGTACGCATTCGTCAGCAGGGGCCGACTCATCCCCTATGGCGTTGGGTTTGCAGTGAACAAAAACGACTCTAGTCCGGTGGGGACGGGCAAAATCAGAAACAGCATCAGCCCTAAAGCCAGTAAGCCGATACCATCTCGGTAATTGTCTAGCTCGGTAACATCGTTGAGGGCTGGCTCATCCGCTGCGGGAATAACCATTAAGAAAATGCCGAGGTACAGCAAAATCGGCTGAACAAAGGACAGCAGCAGTACCAAAATACGGCAGACTTGGCTCACAATTAGCCCCATACGCTGTCCATACATGGCGTGGACAATCCGACCCCCATCAAATTGCCCAAAGGGAATCAGCCGGATGGCGGCAAATACAATGCCGATTACCCCTGCAACGGCAACAGGGTGAAGGTTTACGCCAGAATTCGCCGATAAGTTTTGCCCAAAGACTAAGCGACAGGCGATCGCAAAGGCAATTGAAAACCTTGGATTGAGCGCCTCGGTAGACAATACCCCTGGCTTACTGGGCAGTGCGCCAAGTTCAGAATGCATCAGCCCCCAAATCAAAATGGGCAGGGTGATGATAAACCCAACTAAAGGCCCCACAACCCCTACGTCAAAGAGCGCCTTACGATTGGGAATGGGGCTACGCTTGAGCAAATAGGCTCCAATGGTGCCAAAAGCAAAGGGAATGGGAATCAGGTACGGCAGGGTAATCTGAATTTTGTAAGACCGAGCGGTAAAGTAATAGCTCAGTTCGCGGATGCCTAGAATGCTGAGGAGAGCGATCGCATAGGGCAAGCCATTGAGCAAAATTTGTGGATTGCCTGAAATCGCTTCAGGGGTAAGGGTTGGGTCACTTAACCCTAACCCTGCCAAAGTCGTTGTGACTAGTGTTAAAAGCAGTAGACCGAGTGCCAGCCCAGGTCGATAGATTGATCGCGTTTGAGGCTGAACATAAGGGTTATTAACCAAGGCAAAGTAAGTCTGCTGGGCAGCATCGGTCTGAAATAAGACCAGAAAGCGATCGCCAAAAGCCGCCTTAATATTTTGCTGAATGGTTTGGTAAGCCGCCTCTGGCTCTGTCCGTAATTGCCCGCGACAGATAACGGCTTGAGGTTTAATGTCAATGTTCTTTAAATAATAGGTAGACCACGGAAAACAGTTTTGAAGCTGAGCCTGGTCTTCTTTTGTTAGCGGAATGGCGGCGGCATTCGTATCAGTCTTTAACGCATCTGTGCCAGACTCTGCTGAGGCTAAAGCGGCGTTTTTGCTCGCAGGCAGCACTTTTGGGTTGCGCGTAATCAGAAAGATGTACAGCACAACGCTGACGACAAAAGAACCCACCAAGAGAGAAGTGGGAATTGCATCGACAGACTGACGGGCGATCGCCCAGCCCACAATTGCAAAAGCCGGAATCATAAGCGCCAGCCAAAGCTGCCACCACGGCGTATGGGTCACACGCACCACGCTTCGCTGCACAATAAAGTACAGTGTCAAACCCAACAGAAAAACAAATAGCCAAACCATGCGTTAATGAAAAATGCGGTCTAATGGGTCAATGAACTTTGCCTATCGTCAGTACAGCACATTCCGCTTCCCTTAGAGTAAGAGTTAGGCTTTGTGAGTAAAGAACCGAGATCCGTTTTGGAGTCAATTTGGGCCTTTCCGCCCAACCGCGAAACCTTTGGCGGAACCGCCTATCTTATTGTAGAGACTTCCCAAAATATCTCTCATAATGTTTCTCAAAGCATCGCCCAAATCCCAACTGGGAACATTCTCATTGATTGTCCCAGTTGGGGGGAACAGACTCAAACTTTTTTAGAGCAGAACGGCGGCGTCGCATGGCTTGTGCTAACCCATCGCCAAGGCATGAGTTCTGCTGCTGTTAGCATTCAGAAGCAGTTTGGCTGTCAGGTTTTGGTACAGGAGCAAGAAGCATACCTATTGCCTGAGGTAGAAGTTACCACCTTCTCTGACAGCATAATCATTCCGCCAAACACTCAAGTTCTCTGGACTCCTGGATATTCCCCTGGCTCTGCCTGTGTGTACTACCAGCCTAGCGGGGTACTCTTTACTGGGCGGCATTTATTGCCCGATGTCTCTGGCAATCCTCAGCCGCTGCGAATGGCTAAAACCTTTCATTGGCCTCGCCAGCTCAAGCAGGTGCAGCAAATTTTAGAGCGCTTTGATGATGCTTCTTTGCAGTACCTTTGCCCTGGTGCCAATACTGGCTTTTTGAGGCAGCAGCGCTTTATTGACCATGCCTACGCCAAACTTCAGCAGTTAGACTTTGCAACCCTCCGCCAAGCGGATGTCTGGGTTTGACCGTTTTGTTTAATCCACCCCTATGAAAGTGCCCCATGAAAGTACTGATTCTTAGTAACCAAGAGCTATCAGACATTCATACAAAATGGAAAGCTGAAGGTGAGCAGGCACGGGCAGAACACCTATGGGGCGCAACCACCCTGCATCAGCACGGTATTGAGGTTGATATCCTGCCTTATCAAGGGTTCAAATTTCTCAAGTTAATCAGTAAATTCAATCTCTTTGGCGATCTTGACCAGCAGTGTCGGGGGCTTCGCGTTGCATCACAGTATGACGCGATTTATTCTGCTCATCATTTAACAACGCCACTGTTAGCGCTACTCAGAAAGCTGAGGATTTTGAAGACTCCAGTAGTGGCGATCGCCTATCAGTCTTTCCCCCCAGGGTTACTGAGCCGTCTCTTTACAGCACTCTGTGTTGATGGAAATGATCACATTATTTGCCTCAATCAGCGGCTTAAAGAAGACTTAGCCCAAGATTTTGGTATCTCTGCCCAAAAGCTGTCGGTTGCCGAATGGGGCGTAGATCTGCCGTTTTATGAGGCGATCTCTTTACCAGAAGCGTCTTCAGAGCCACCGCTGATTTTATCTACGGGCAAAACCTACCGAGATTACGCAACCCTTCTCAAAAGCATTGAACCCCTCAATTGCCAGCTCAAAATCTGCTGCTTTGATATTAAGAACGTAAAGTCTGGACTCTCAATGCCTGCCAATGCTCAATTCTATGAGGGCATTTTGCCTTGGCGTGCAGTTCTACAGGAATACTGCAAAGCCTATGCCGTTGCCATCCCGTTGGGTGACTATCCCCAGAAGCCGAATAATGCTGTTGGACTAACGGTGCTGCTGGAGGCGATCGCCCTGGGACGACCCGTTATCATGACGCGCAATAACCTCAGCCGATACGTGATGGATATTGAGGCGGTAGGGATTGGCCTATGGGTCGAGACAGGTGACGTAAAAGGCTGGACAGAAGCCCTAAGCTATTTACTCAATCACCCCGCACAAGCAGATCAGATGGGCAAAAAGGCGCGTCAGTTAGCAGAACAAGACCTCAATTTAGAGGTGTTTTCCTCTAAGGTTGCAAAGATTTTAAATACCCTTAATGTTGAAAAATCTTCTTCGCGTTTGCGTGAATCGACTAATCCCTCAAATTCATCTTCTACTTAGATTGTCTAGCATTTTCTGATCAAAAACCGTACAGATTTCAACTGACCATGATAGTCTGTTGAGAAAAATTGACATTTTCTATCTAAAACCTCGTTAATATTAAACGTCTACCCCTCCGCTACGAGTTCAGCCATCCGTGCACGTTAAGCGCTTAGAGCTATCCTATTTCAAATCTTTTGGCAGCACCGCCACCATTCCACTGCTGCCCGGGTTTACCGTCATTTCAGGGCCGAATGGGTCGGGTAAGTCTAATCTATTAGATGCCATGCTGTTTGCCTTGGGTCTGACGGGTTCTAAAGGGATGCGGGCGGAACGCCTGCCGGATTTAGTCAACCAAGCCCAACTTAAGCGCGGACATGCCAGCGTTGAAACCAAGGTGACAGTCACCTTTGATATTTCTGACGTACCCCTAGAAGATGGCACCCCTCTAGAAGATCAGCCCGCCGAACGAGAATGGGAAGTCACGCGCAAACTGCGGGTGACAAAGCAGGGCACCTACACCTCTACTTACGCCATCAACGGCGAACCTTGCACCCTCACCGATCTGCATGACCAGATGAATCGGCTGCGGATTTATCCTGAAGGCTATAACGTCGTGCTTCAGGGCGATGTGACGGGCATTATTTCGATGAATGCCCGTCAGCGCCGCGAAATTATTGATGAACTGGCAGGGGTTGCCAACTTTGACCGCAAAATCAATCAGGCGAAAGAAAAGCTAGATGCCGTCAAAGACCAAGAAGACCGCTTTCGGATTGTGGAGCAGGAGCTGAAGGAACAGTGCGATCGCCTCGATAAAGATCGCGTCAAAGCCCAAAAGTATCAGCTCCTCCGTGCCGAATTTAACGAAAAATCCACATGGGAAAATGTCTTAGCCTATCGTCAGCTTCAACAGCAGACTGAAAAATTGCAGAAGCAAATCCAGGTCGAAGCGCAGCAGCAGACTCAGCTTGAGGTTCAGCTTGGGGCGATCGCCATTGAGATCCAGGCGCTTTCAGCAACTTTGGCAGAGCTGAATGCCCAGGTCAAAGCATTGGGTGAAGATGAGCAGCTAGCCGTACAGGCGGCGATCGCCACCCAAGAAGCCGAACTGCGCCAGCTCGAACGCCAGCAGGCCGAACTTAAAGCAACCCAGCAGGCGGCAACAGAGCGAGGTCGGCAGCTCCAGCAGCAGATTGCCCAAGAGCAGATGCAGCTTGCCACTCTCTCACAGCAGCGTCAAAGGTTAGAAGCCGAAACCCTCAAGGGGCTGACCCAGCAGCGAGATCAGGCTCAAGCTGACCTAGAACAGATTCGGGAACAGTCGAGGGTGATCGCCACCTCTGCCGATGCCTGGGTGCAAGAACAGGCTCAGCTTCGTCAGCAAATGGAAGCCTTGCTGAAAACCCTAGACCCCAAACGCTCAGAATTTGCCCAACTGCGAGAACGGGTTGAGCAACTCGGTCGTCAGTGCGAACAGCAAACTGAAGAAAGCCAAACCCTCGCCCAAACCATTGCCGAGAAGCAGATTCAGCTTACCGAGGCGCAGGCTGAACTCGAAACCCAGCAGCTTTCGGTTCAAACCTTAGCTACCGCCCTTGCCACCGCCGATGAAAGCGTCCGCACCGAGCAAGACACCCAAACCCGTCTCCAGCGCGAACAGCGCGAAAAACAGCGGCAGCTTGACCAGCTTGAGGCCAAGGAAGAAGCACAGCAAGAAGCTCAGGGCACTTTTGCCACCAAAATCTTACTGAAATCAAATCTTTCTGGCGTTTACGGCTTAGTCGCCAACCTCGGTCGCGTAGAACCCCAGTACCAAATTGCCCTAGAAACTGCCGCCGGAGCGCGGATGGGGCATTTGGTCGTCAACAACGATGAAGTTGCCGCCGCTGGCATTGAGCTACTGAAGCGAGAACGCGCGGGACGCGCCACGTTTTTGCCCCTCAATAAGCTGAGATCGGGGCAAGATTTACCGAACCTGAAGGTTGAAGGGGCGATCGACTATGCGGTTTACCTGATTGACTTTGACCCCAAGTACGATGCCGTCTTTGCCTACGTTTTCGGCAATACCGTAGTGTTTGAAAGCCTGAGTGCGGCGCGGCGCTACATTGGTCGCTACCGCATTGTTACTCTAGACGGCGAACTGCTAGAGCCAACTGGAGCCATGACGGGGGGCAGCCGCTCCAACCAGCAAACCCTTCACTTTGGCAATGCTGAAGCGGGGGAATCCGCTGAAATTTTGGCCTTGCGTCAGCGTTTGGGTGAAATTGAGCAAATTTTGAGCCGCATTGAGGCGCGGTTGGGCCAGCATCAGGCATCTCTTGCCACCGAAACCCAGGCACTGACCGCCGCGCGTCAACAACATCGAGATGTACAGTTCCAGGTGGAACAGCTTAACAAGGAACTTCAGGGTTTAACCCAGCGCCGCGACTCGTTAGCTCAGCAGCTTGCAGCCAGTAAACAGGAGCTATCTACCGCCAGCACTCGTTTGCAAATGCTTGAAACGGAATTGCCTCAGCAGGAAGCAGAACTGGCAGAGTTGAGAACGGCGATCGCCACCCTAGAGCAGTCCCAAACCCATGGCGAATGGCAGCGCCTTCAGGCTCAAATCCAAGCCCAAGAAACGCAGCTTAATGCGCGAGAAACTGCCCTTAGAGAGGCGCAGCAGCAGCTTCAGGCGCTGGATTTACAATTACTGAGGCTTCAAGAAAAACAGCAGCAAAATCAAACCGAGGTAGAACGTGCGCAGCAGCAGCAGCAAACTGTCCAGCAGCAAGAAGCCGCAACCCTGCAACAACAGCAGCAGATTAGCGCCACCATTGCCACGCTGCGGGTAGAACTTCAGCGGCTAGAGGCGCATCTGGGTGAGGCAAAACAAAACCGCGATCATGCCGAGCAGAATCTCCGCGCCCGTACTGCTAATCAGCAAGAAATGACCTGGCAAATCCAGAAGCTGCAAGAAACCCAGCAGCAGCAAATCGAACAAATTGCACAACTGCAAACCCAACTCCAAGAAAAAGCACAGGAGCTACCAGACCCACGCCCCGAACTGCCTGAAGGCTTAACACTAGAGGCACTACGGGAAGAATTGCGAACCTTACAACGACGCATCCAAGCTATGGAGCCAGTTAATATGCTGGCGATCGAGGAGTACGAGCGCACCATGACTCGTCTCGAAGAACTGGTGCAAAAGCTGACCACCCTCGAAGATGAGCGCACGGAGCTGCTGTTAAGAATCGAAAACTTCACCACCCTGCGGCGGAATTCTTTTAGAGAAGCTTTTGATGTGGTCAATGAAAGTTTTCAGACTATTTTCGCAGGGCTATCCGATGGGGATGGCTATCTGGAGCTAGAAGATCCTGAAGATCCGTTCCGAGGGGGGCTTAACCTAGTCGCCCATCCCAAGGGTAAGCAAGTGCAGCGGTTGGCCTCGATGTCTGGGGGCGAAAAATCTCTGACGGCGCTCAGCTTTATTTTTGCCCTTCAGCGCTATCGTCCTTCACCCTTTTACGCTTTGGATGAAGTGGATAGTTTCTTGGATGGGGTGAATGTGGAGCGCTTAGCCAAAACCATTCGCCAGCAAACCGAGAGTGCCCAGTTTATTGTGGTGAGCCACCGTCGCCCCATGATTGAGGCCGCAGACCGCACCATTGGCGTAACCCAAGCACGCGGTACCCATACCCAAGTGATTGGGATGCAGCTTCGACCTTCTGACTAATTCTGGCTGCTATGGCTGTCCCCCTGTAGGTTAAATCTGTGATGTGAGCGACCTCTATGTAAAATAAGAATAGAAAAACTGAAAGGCTTCTAGGGTTCCGGTTTAGGCGCTACGGCTCAGAATGAGTGTGTAGCTGCAAAATGTCTGGTCCGAGAGAGGCGAGCTAGTTCGCAAGTGTGGTTTTATCTACAGTAGCTGCTAGTAGCACGGCGGGAGAAAAGCCCGGGAGAGCAGCAGTCAAAAAGACTGGGGTTTCCTGGGCTTTTTGATGAGACGAGAATGCACTTGATTAGGATAGGCAATCATGACGGCAAATTCAGAAAATCCGCTTTTCCAAAGTCCAGAGGGTCAATCTGAAGCCCAACGTGCGTTAGCACTAGAAGCTCAGCTACCGCTAACCGGCTGGCAGCAGGAGGTTTCTAAGGGGCTAGAGTTTGGTCTGGAGGCGGCGGAAAGCATCCGCGATCGCACCATCCCTACCTTCTCTCGCGGTGAGCTGCCCCACTATGCAGGTATTAACACCTTCATGAAGGCTCCCTACCTCGAAGACGTGCGCAAGGTCGGCGATTATGACGTGGCGATCGTTGGGGTACCCCACGACTCTGGTACTACCTATCGCCCTGGCACGCGCTTTGGCCCTCAAGGCATCCGCCGGATTTCGGCGCTATACACACCCTACAATTTTGAGCTGGGCATTGACCTACGGGAGCAAATTACCCTGTGTGACGTGGGGGATATTTTCACTATCCCTGCCAATAACGAAAAATCCTTTGACCAAATTTCTAAAGGGGTTTCCCACGTTTTTGCGTCTGGCGCATTTCCTATTCTGCTGGGGGGCGATCACTCTATTGGGTTCCCGACCGTGCGGGGGATCTGTCGGCACTTGGGCGACAAAAAAGTTGGCATTATCCACTTTGATCGCCATGTCGATACCCAAGAAACCGACCTAGATGAGCGGATGCACACCTGCCCTTGGTTTCACGCCACCAATATGGCAAATGCACCTGCTAAAAACCTTGTGCAGCTCGGTATCGGCGGCTGGCAGGTGCCCCGTCAAGGTGTGAAGGTGTGCCGCGAACGTGCCACTAACATTTTGACGGTGACAGATATTTGCGAAATGGGTCTAGATGCAGCAGCAGACTATGCCCTAGAACGCGCAATGGACGGTACCGACTGCGTGTGGATTAGTTTTGATATCGACTGCATTGACGCAGGGTTTGTCCCTGGTACAGGCTGGCCCGAACCCGGTGGACTTTTGCCCAGAGAAGCCCTAGGCTTGTTGGCTCGTATTGTGCGCCGTGCGCCTATTTGCGGCATGGAGATTGTGGAAGTTTCACCGCCCTATGACGTCAGCGATATGACCTCTCTAATGGCAACCCGCGTCATTTGCGACGCAATGGCGAATTTAGTGCTGTCGGGTCAGCTTCCACGCAAGGAAAAGCCTAGCTATATCCATGCCCAAGCCAATATGAATGTAGACCAAGCCTGGAATTAGGTCGGCAGCTACAGCATAGAAAACGTATGTGTAGAGCGTAGCCAATGTATCGAGCTGCGCGCTACATATACGTTTTGCTATTTACAGCAGAGCCTAATGTACCGTCATCACTGTAGTTGAAGCTGAATACGAAGCCTTTATTCATTGCCTTGTGTGATAGTGTAGTGAAGGTTTTGTCAAGATTCCTTGTCAAAATTGTTTTATATCGTAATTATCACTACTGCCAGTGAGTCGAGAACTCCCTAGGCTAGTAGGGTTAGGTGCAAGATTTAAGTTTTTGTAACTGTGACCCGTCATTCAATTCTGTTATCGCTAGGAGTTCGTCATGACTAAGCAGCCGCCATCTTCCCGTCATCGGGTTGTCATTGTTGGGGGCGGTTTTGGTGGACTGTATGTGGCTAAATCCCTCGGCAAAGCCCCTGTGGATGTCACTCTGATCGACAAACGGAATTTCCATTTATTTCAGCCGTTGCTGTATCAGGTTGCAACGGGTACGTTGTCTCCGGCTCAAATCTCTTCGCCATTACGGAGCATTTTGAGTCGCAATCGCAACACAAAAGTGCTGATGGAGCATGTCATTGATCTTGATACCCAGCGTCAGCAGGTGGTGACGCCCAACCAGTGCATCCCTTACGACACGCTGATTGTGGCGACGGGCGTTCGGCATCACTATTTTGGCAAAGAGGAGTGGCAGACTGCCGCGCCAGGGCTAAAAACCATCGAGGATGCCCTCGAAATGCGGCGACGGATTTTTTCAGCTTTTGAGGCTGCAGAAAAGGAGCCAGATCCAGCAAAACGCAGGGCAATGCTTACGTTTGTGATTGTAGGGGGAGGCCCAACAGGAGTAGAGCTAGCGGGGGCGATCGCCGAGTTAGCCTTCAAAACCCTTAAAGACGACTTCCGCAACATTGATGTGCAGCAAACCCAGGTGCTGCTGCTAGAGGGGCTAGATCGAGTGCTGCCTCCCTACGCAACTGATTTATCGGCAAAAACCGCCGCATCTCTTGAGCGTATGGGTGTAAATATTCTGACCCAAACCCGAGTCACTCACGTAGACGAAGACGGCGTGACGGTGCAGCAGGGCGATATCACCACGCAAATTCCGGCAAGGACGGTATTGTGGGCAGCGGGCGTTCAGGCTTCCCCTATGGGTAAGGTACTTGCAGAACGGGCTGGCGCTACGTTAGATCGGGCTGGACGGGTTATGGTCGATGCAGATCTTAGCGTTCCAGGCTATGCCAATATTTTTGTGGTGGGCGATTTGGCACACTTTGCCCATCAGGGCGATGCGCCGCTGCCCGGTGTTGCCCCAGTGGCAACCCAAGAGGGCAAGTATGTCGCTCAAAAGATTTGTGCCCAGATTGCAGGACATGCGATCGCCCCCTTTACCTATAAAGAAGTGGGGAGCCTTGCCGTCATTGGTCAAAACGCTGCGGTCGTCGATCTAGGATTCATCAAGTTTTCTGGGCCACTCGCCTGGTTTATCTGGATTTTCGCCCACATCTATTACCTCATTGAGTTTGACAACAAAATGGTGGTGTTAATGCAGTGGGGCTGGAACTACTTCACCCGTCAGCGCGGCGCACGACTCATTACCGAGGCTGAGGGTATGAACACAAAGCCCATTGAAGTGGGACGGCATGTTCCAGATGATCGGATTTCAGTCAAGGTCTAGAGTTTTTAACCTATTGGACATCTTCGTCTAATCCAGGACGGGGCATTGACACGACCGGCTTGGCATTCCAAGGGGCAAAAAAGGGCAGCAGCAAAAGTCCTGGTAGTGCAGCGCCTAGGGTAATTAAGAAAAACAGTGCCCATCCCCCTCCGGTTGAGCCGCCGAGAAAAATATTGCGGCTCAAGTCTGGGTTAACTGCCATCCACGCCTTAACTTGCTCGGCGATGATGCCGCTCGAAGGGCCTGCAATTAAGTCGCGCCCAACAGCCATTAGGCTAGACAGCAGGGCAAACTGGGTGGCTGAAAAACGAGAATTACAAAGGCTCATCAAAAAGCCGACAAAGCCTGCGGTGCCTAGCCCACTGCAAAAGTTTTCGACGTTAATTGCCAGCACCATTGTGAGGTAATCTTTGCCCACAACTGCCAGAATGTAGTACCCAATATTGCTGACGGCCTGAAGGCTACCAAAGAGCCACAGCGATCGATTAATTCCCAATTTGCTGAGGGCAGCCCCCCCCATGAGGGTGCCCACAATGGTTGCAATCAGCCCCATGCCTTGACGAATGTTGCCAATATCTCCATCGCTAAATCCAATCCCTTTCACCCCCAAAAACGGAACGGCTAGCTTTGCAACCATCGCATCGCCTAAGCGAAACAGCACAATAAAAAGCAAAGTGTAAACGGCCGACTTCCAACCTAAACGCCTTAAGAAGTCTAGAAAAGGTTGAACCACAGCCTGGGCAAAGGTTTCGGGTGGGCTTTCGTCGCGGGTTGGTTCTGGTGCCCAAAAAGATGTAAAGGATCCAATGGCTATAAGAACCGCCATCAGCACATAAACCCAGTGCCACCCCAGGCGATCGGCGAGGTTAAAGGCAATCCATCCGGTTAGTAGGAGGGCGACGCGGTAGCCCAAGATGTAGAGTGAAGCACCCGCTCCGGTTTCACGTTCTTCTAAAACGTCTGTTCGGTAGGCATCAATGGCAATATCTTGAGTGGCGCTCAAAAAGGCAATCAGCAGTGCCGTTGCTGCTAAAGCCTGAAGCCACAGGGTACGCTGAGCGCCAGCCAACCCTGGAATGATGGACATTTGAAAGGCGATCGCCAGTACGGCCGCCACCAACCCCATCTGCGCCACCAACATCCATCCCCGTCGCCGCCCCAAAAAGGGGGGGACATATCGATCTAGCACAGGAGACCACAAGAATTTAAGAGAATAGGGCAGCCCTACTAGGCTAAACCAGCCAATGGTCGCTAAATTTAGGTCTGCTTTTGACATCCAAGCCCGAAATGCGTCATCAGTGAGGGCAAAGGGTAAACCAGACAGAAAGCCCAGGGTCAGAATAGCCGCCATTTTTCGGCTTCCAAAGACTTGAAAAATGGACGGCGCTTTATTCACTGCACTACTCACTACTTGCTTTTTACAAATGACGGATACTTGAGCGTCTGAATTTTCCCTGAACTATCGTTAGGGACTGTAAAATCAGTTTTAATCATGCCACAGACTGGGTTTGAGTCAATACCTCACCTATTAAAGCTGTACGCACAAGGTCATCTAGTACGGCTTTGTAGCCCGTAAATCTGGAATGTCTGCTCATCGCAACGACAGGTTCCCAAGGGTTGCTTTCCCGAACTGATGGGCACAAATCAAGAGGAGGATTATTGGATAACCGCCTCGCTCAAGACTCCTTTAAAACGTCAAACCCGTCTCTACGGTGAACTTGTGGGTACACCGTAGAGACGGGCGTAAGAACTTACCTTGCCCCAGAGACTGCTATCGGTCCACAGAACCCATAATCACGTCTATACTGCCCAAAATGGCAATGAGGTCGGCAACCTTGTAACCCTGCACCAACTTAGGCAAAATTTGCAGATTATTAAAATCTGGTGCGCGAATTTTCCAGCGCCAAGGGAAGACATTATCGCTACCGATTAAATAAATGCCGAGTTCGCCCTTGCCTGTTTCGACCCGTGCATAGAGTTCCCCTTCAGGAATCTTGGCGGTGGGAGCAAGCTTTTTGCCTAAGAACTGGTAGTCAAACTCATTCCACTTTGACTTTTTGCCCTCTAGCATGCGATTGGCTTCGAGGTTTTCGTAAGGGCCACCCGGAAGCTGCTCCAATGCCTGACGCGTAATCTTGACCGACTCCCGCATTTCACGAATACGAACGGCATAGCGCGCAAGGCAGTCGCCGTCTGTGTCCCACTGCACATCCCAGTCAAAGTCGTCGTAGCTTTCGTAGTGGTCAACTTTGCGAAGATCCCAATTCACGCCCGAAGCCCGAAGCATGGGGCCCGACAGCCCCCAGTTGATAGCCTCATCGCGGGTGATGGTGCCAATGCCCTCTAGGCGCTTGCGAAAGATTGGGTTATTGGTAATAAGCTGTTCGTACTCATCCACTTTGGGCAAAAAGTAGTCGCAAAAGTCGAGGCACTTTGTGACCCAGCCGTAGGTGAGGTCTGCTGCGACGC
Organism: Thermosynechococcus sp. WC_1; assembly: GCA_020058975.1. Lineage (GTDB taxonomy): Bacteria > Cyanobacteriota > Cyanobacteriia > Thermosynechococcales > Thermosynechococcaceae > JAAURS01. Next base: position 16,927 of record JAGVDA010000113.1, read on the forward strand.
CGCCCATACGGAAATAGTTATTGTTGATGAACCGCATTCCGGTGGCGGCTTCAAACAAATCGTAAATTAGCTCCCGCTCTCGGAAGATATAGAAAAATGGGGTTTGAGCACCTACGTCTGCTAAGAATGGGCCAAGCCACAGCAGGTGATTGGCAATCCGGTTTAGCTCTAACATGATGACGCGGATATAGCTGGCGCGTTTGGGCACTTTGATGTCCGCCAGCTTCTCGGGGGCGTTGACGGTCACGGCCTCGTTAAACATGCCTGCGGCGTAGTCCCAACGGCTCACGTAGGGCACAAACATAATGTTGGTGCGGTTCTCGGCAATTTTCTCCATGCCGCGATGCAGGTACCCAATCACGGGTTCGCAATCCACGACGTTTTCGCCATCTAACGTAACCATGAGCCTTAGCACCCCGTGCATAGAGGGGTGATGCGGTCCCATGTTGAGCACCATTGGCTCGGTTCTAGTTTCGATTGTGGTCATAGATTAAAAACGCCTTTGTAAGGAGGGCGAGTCGCATGGCTTTATTGGCTCTTCAATATGATACAGAAGTTTGCTGAAGTCCATCATTTAGAATCTTTATCGTCTAGGATGCCTTCGAGAAATGCGATCGCAAATAGGGCTGGAAGTTGATCGCCGCAACCCCATCACAGCGAAACCGTATAAATCCGCTGAGTCTCTAAATGATTGAGCGCTGATTGGGTCAAGTTATTAGACTCTACATCCTGACGATCAAGCTTAATTTGCAGCGTTTTGAGCGGGTCTGTTCCTGGAGAAATCAGAAACTCAAATCGAGCGACCTGAGGCCAAGTCCTGAGGTCTTCAAGGATATGGGCGATCGCCCCCATATACGGATGCCCCGTTTGCGTAAACCAATCTGCATCTGCCACATTAGGCTGATCTAGCCCTAAATGCACCACTAAAGCCGAATCTCCAAAGATTGCCGTTGCCACAGGGCGTGTCTCTTCCTGTAAGAGCAAATGCTGGGTATCGGCTAAGTGTCGTAGCTTTTCGAGACGCTCGTAGCTTTCGTCTTCTGTCGCTTCATCTGCCCAGTGGATACCAACGGTCAGCAAATAGGTTTGTAGCAGCATGTGGCCTAATTTGGCTGCTTTAGTGTTGAGGTAGGTCATGTTAAAAGACGTTGCCTCAATGAGCAGCGGCACTCGACCCACCACGTCGAGACCATAGCCCTTAAGCCCTGCAATTTTGCGCGGGTTATTGGTAATGAGGCGAAGGTTGTGAATCCCTAAGTCATTGAGGATCTGCGCCCCTACGCCATAGTTGCGCAAGTCTGCGGGGAACCCTAGCTTTTCGTTGGCTTCAACGGTATCAAATCCTTTATCTTGCAGCGTGTAGGCTTTGAGCTTATTAATGAGTCCAATACCGCGTCCTTCTTGACGCAGGTATACCACCACACCTTCGCCAACCGCATCAATCATCTTGAGCGCTGCCTGAAGCTGCATCCGGCAGTCGCAGCGCAATGAACCGAGGGCATCTCCCGTCAGGCACTCAGAGTGGACGCGCACCATGATGGGGCGATCGCCAAACTTGCTTACATCCCCCTTCACGATCGCCACATGATCTGAGTTGTCGAGCATGTTGCGATAGCCGTAGATTTGGAACTACCCAAACTCAGTGGGCAGTTCTGCTACGGTTTCGCGGTGGACAAAGCGCTCATGCTGAAGCCGATAGCTAATGAGGTCTGCAATGCTGATGATTTTAAGGTTATGTTGGCGGGCGTAATCCACCAAGTCTGGCAGCCGCGCCATCGAGCCATTGGGGTTCTGGATTTCACAGATGACCCCTGCGGGGTATAGCCCCGCCATGTGTGCTAAGTCCACCGCTGATTCGGTGTGGCCTGCTCGTTTAAGTACGCCGCCTTCGCGCGATCGCAACGGGAAAATATGCCCTGGTCGCCGTAAATCGGCAGGTAATGTGTTGGGGTTAATCGCCACCTGAATAGTCTTGGCGCGATCCTCGGCGGAAATGCCCGTTGAAATGCCAAGCGCCGGAGATGCGTCAATGCTGACGGTAAAAGCCGTCTGATTCGGATCTGTATTGTTTGTGACCATTAGCGGCAGGTCTAGGGCATCTAAGCGCTCACCCGTCATCGCCAGACAGATTAGCCCTCGTGCCTCCACCGCCATAAAATTAATCATTTCTGGGGTGGCAAATTGAGCCGCACAGATTACGTCACCTTCATTCTCGCGGTTCTCATCATCCACCACTACCACCGCGCGTCCTGACTGGATATCCGCAAGTGCCGCTTCAATGGGGTCAAACTTAAATCGAGAATCTGCCGAGGGCTGAGGTGAATTCAAAGCGCTTACCGTCACGTTTCTTAATAACTATCCTCATTCTAAAGGGTTATCGAACGGACTTAACACGCTTGAGATTCTTGTTAAACAGATTCAAAATAAGTTTATTATCGTGGGTTTTTCGCAGCTTGATGCTACCGCCATTCCCTATTGTTGAGCTGCCTTAACTCAAAGAAATACAGTCATTGCCATTTGGTACTACAATGCATCCAAAGTTCAGACATCGTTAGATTGAATAAGTAGAGTATTGAATGGATACGGGGTCTGGGGAAAGAGTTGCGGTTGCGGTTGTCGGCGCTTCAGGCTATGGCGGGGTTCAGCTTGTGCGTCTGCTGATGGATCACCCCAATGCTGAGGTGGTTTATTTGGGAGGAGACAGCAGTGCAGGTCAGCCCTATGGCGATCTGTATCCTCATTTAGGCCATCGCACAAAGCTCACGATTGAACCCATTGATTTAGACGAAATCAGCCGCCGTGCGCAGGTGGTATTTTTGGCGTTGCCCAATGGTCTAGCGGCACAGATGGCAACAC
>JAGVDA010000207.1 GCA_020058975.1 Thermosynechococcus sp. WC_1
GCTTTTGAGGCAGAGAAAGTGTCAAAATAAGGATTATGAGCGTAATGTCACAAACGGTTCGCAACGACGTCATTGATGCCTTGTTCTTAGGTAGAGTGCGGCAGAGCGCGAAAACCCTTCAATGGGTGATTGGCATGTTCTACAACGACACACAATCTTGTCACCACCCGATTTGGGTGCGAGCCTTTACAAGGCAACAAAATATTACGGAAAGACGCTCCAAAAGAGCCACACCCTTTGGACTAGGACAGATACTGAAACCATTCAGAAACAATTTCTGGGGAGCCATACCAGCAGTGAGCTTTCCCCTGTTTGATTGATACTGAAGACTGGGGCGAATGCTGAACGTTATCTAAAACTAGGTTAGTGGCACCTTCTAAGTGAGCTGCCTCAATGGGCGTAATGCCGTCTCCCCAGCATTGACCTATACCCCCCGTAATCTGGTAGCTCTGGTAGGTAAACCATTCCCCCAATTTCAGACTAGGTTTGCCATAGATGGCTTTGCCTGCAATACAGACATACTTGACGGCAGGATGAAACGCACCTGGGTAGGTCGTATTCACAAAATCTATATTGCGGCGTGTCCAACGTTCTTGACTGGTGTGTGGGGTACCTAAGGTGATAAGGGTATGAACTAAGGGCTGACCATTCCATATGCGATCGCAGTACATCTCCTTCCCCAAATAAATCCGAGAAATCCAGCCGCCAGCAGAATGACCGATTAAATTAATCTGAGTCGCCTGATGCTGGGCTAACGTTTGCCGAATGGTCTGATCGAGAATATTCAAAATTGGGGTAACAGGCCGTCCACCTAACGTAACCCACCAGCTTTGACGCGTCAGCGGTACCGTCACCGTAGGGAATCCAGCCTGATTGAGAGACTGTTCTAGCCCCAAATAATCACGGGCAGCGGCAAGATATCCTGGCAAAATAACAGTCGGCAGCGGCATAAATTATGATCCCGTGGCGGCAAAGGCGATAATAATGAGAAAATAACAGCAGTCTATCAAGCGTCTTTGACTTGTGAATACCGTCCGAACCGTCTCTGATACAAAACGAGCCTTCTATACCTTACATACCCGTCCCGTTTCGTCGGTGTATCGACGGGTGGTAGAAGAGCTGATGGTGGAAATCCATCTTCTGCGCGTCAATGAAGATTTCCGCAATGACCCCATCTTTGCCCTCGGAGTGGTTGGTACTTTTGATCGCTTTATGGCAGGCTACGAGCCAGCGACTGATCGAGACTCTATTTTTAAAGCGCTCTGCGGTGCTGAAGAAATAGATTCCAGCCAGTTCCGTAGCGATGCTGAGTCTGCTAAAGCCGCCGCTGCGGGACATAGCTCAGAGGATTTGCTGACGTGGGTAACGCAATCTGCGGCCTCTGGCGGCGAAGGGATAGCGGGGACGCTCCATGCGATCGCCACGAACCCTAAGTTCAAGTACAGTCGTCTGTTTGCCATCGGTCTATACAACTTACTTGAGTCTGCCGATCCGGCTTTAGTGGCAGAGGCTGAAAAGCTCAATGCATACATTGAAAAACTGGCGGTGCCCTTAAACCTCTCTGCGGCTAAAATCCAGCGTGATCTAGAGCTATATCGGGGCAATATAGATAAACTTGTGCAAGCCCAGAAGGCAATGGCTGAGTTTATTGAAGGCGAGCGTCGCCGTCAGCAAAAGCGGGCTGAGGAACTTCAGCAAAAGGCCGATGCCGCCGCCAATGCTGAAGCACCCGTGACACCAGAGCCTGATTCGGCTACACCCTCTGCCTAGAAGAGCCATATAAACAAACGTTTAGCAGGAACGATCCCTATGTCTACGGTGCCTGTTTCTTTGGTGCGTGCTACTGGCTATGGCGAAAGCTCCGCCCTACGTTCTGCCATTGAACAACTGCTCGAACCTCTAGGCGGGATGGGTGCCTTTGTAAAAAAGGGCGATCGCGTATTGCTCAAGCCCAACCTGCTCACAGGCGCTCGACCCACCAAAGAATGCACCACTCGCCCTGAAGTGGTGCATTGTGTAGCACAGTTGGTCAAGGAAGCAGGCGGCAAACCCTTTTTAGGCGATGGCCCTGCCTTTGGGTCAGCCTTTGGAGTGGCAAAAGCAAACGGCTACCTCCCGATGCTACGAGAACTTGATATTCCCGTTGTGGAGTTTCACGGGGCGCGGTATGAGGCCGTGGGCGAGGCGTTTGATCATCTGCGGCTGTCTAAGGAAGTGATGGATGCGGACGTGGTGATTAATCTGCCAAAGGTGAAGTCTCACATGCAGTTAACGCTGACCCTAGGGGTAAAAAACCTGTTTGGCTGCGTCCCTGGAAAGATGAAGGCGTGGTGGCATCTAGAAGCAGGCAAGGATGCAGAGCGGTTTGGCGAAATGCTGGTGGAAACCGCCCGAACCATCAACCCAGACTTGACCATCTTGGATGGCATTATTGGGCATGAAGGGAATGGTCCAAGTGGGGGAGAGCCTAGGGATTTAGGGGTGTTGGCAGCTTCTGCCAATGTGTTTGCCCTAGACCGTGCTTTGGTTGAAATTTTAAAAGTGGATCCATGTTTGATTCCCACCCAAAGAGCAGCTAATCGCCTTGGGTTAAACGAGATAGATATTACCTATCCGCTGCTAACCCCGCAGGATTTGGCGATTGATGACTGGCTACTGCCTGAAAAAATGATGCCCATTGATTTTGGTGCGCCGCGCGTTCTGCGCTCTACGTTTAAGCATCTGTACATCCGCTGGATTAAAGAGCCAATGACTGCTTATGCAGGCCGATAAATAGGCTAGCCAGCAATTTAGCCCTGAGTTGCTTTATTTTGAAACATTGAAGTGGTTGAGTAGAGGGCTAAAGCAGCCCAGATCAGGCCAAAAGTCACAAGATGAGCCTGGGTAAATGGCTCATGGTAGATCAGTACGCCTAACCCGAGCTGCAAACTAGGGGCAATGTACTGGAAAAACCCTAATGTTGAAAGCCGCAGCCGCTGCGCTGCATTGTTAAACCACAGCAGCGGCAAAGACGTGATGATGCCAGCTCCGATGAAGAGTAGCGTTAGCGTGGTGTTTTGACCGAAGTGGCTGGTGTGTTGGAAGGTGAGATAGGCGATCGCCACCGGACTTAACAAACACGTCTCCATCGTCAGCCCCACCAAAGGACTCACCGGAATCAGCTTTCGCAATAGGCCGTAAGAGCCAAAGGAAACCGCCAGCGTTAACCCCAGCCAAGGCACCTGCCCCAGCGCTACTACAGAATTTAATACTCCTAGCGTCGCCAAGAAAACCGCACTACTTTGCCCCCAAGTCAGTTTTTCTTTGAGGATGAAAACCCCTAATAGAACATTGACAAGGGGGGTAATAAAATAGCCCAAACTGGTTTCAACAATTCGCCCCGTGCCAACGCCATAGATATAAAACCCCCAATTCAGCGACAAAATAGAGGACGTAAGCAGCAGCGGCAGCCATAGTTTGGGAGACCCCAGCAGCTTTTTAAGCTCGGGCAAGTTTTGCTGAACCGCCAGTGCCAGTAGCAGCAATAAACTAGACCACACCATTCGGTGGCCTAGAATTTCAAGCGCTGGAACCGTGCCAAAATGCTTCCAGTATAGCGGCACAAGCCCCCAAGACCCGTAGGCCAGCGTGGCGTACAGTACCCCAAGACGATTGGAAGTCAGCGGTTTCACAATGGAAAATATCCGGTTCAAAACATCCAGCGGTAGGGGCAGGTTTAGCTAGAACCCTTTGACACAGACCGTTATACCTATTACTAATGCAAAAAACCTCTAAAGAAATCTTTAGAGGTTTTTTAATGCGGATGGCGAGACTCGAACTCGCACAGCGTGAGCCACACGCCCCTCAAGCGTGCGTGTCTACCAATTCCACCACATCCGCAAGGGTTATTTGTTAAATGGGTTAGGCTTGCTTTCCCATTTAGGCTTACAAAGTATAACAGGTTTATCCAAACTCAGAAAAGCATTTTCTGAAGATTAATCTGTAGCAAGGATCGCTGAATCAAAATGGAGTCTTCAGGATCTTGATACAATCTAGACAACTGAGCTAAAAGGGTCAAAATATCTGTGGCGGTGAAACCGGACTGGCTGCGCGTCAAGGCTCCCCAATGGGAACGGGTGGGCAATGTAAAAGACATTTTGAGAGACTTACAGCTTAATACGGTCTGCGAAGAAGCCTCTTGCCCCAACATCGGCGAGTGCTTTAGCAACGGTACAGCCACTTTTTTAATCATGGGGCCTGCCTGCACCCGCGCCTGCCCTTACTGCGATATTGATTTTGAGAAAAAGCCCACGGCATTAGACCCCACTGAGCCAACGCGCCTCGCCGAAGCCGTGCGCCGCATGAACCTTAATCATGTGGTTATCACCTCCGTCAACCGAGATGATCTGCCCGATGGTGGCGCAGACCAGTTTGTGCAGTGCATCCAAAATATACGGGTGCTTTCTCCTAAAACCACCATTGAGGTTTTGATTCCTGACCTGTGCGGCAACTGGGATGCCTTGTCCCAAATCTTAGCTGCCCAGCCAGATGTCCTCAATCACAACACCGAAACCGTACCGAGACTGTACCGTCGGGTGCGTCCCCAAGGCGATTATGGGCGATCGCTCGAACTCCTGCGGCGATCGCGGGAAATTGCACCTTGGGTCTACACCAAATCTGGCGTGATGGCAGGGCTAGGGGAAACACCTGAGGAAATTGAGCAGGTGATGGCAGATTTGCGCCAAGTAGACTGCGATATTGTCACCCTAGGTCAATACCTACAGCCCACGCCTAAGCATCTGCCTGTCCAAGATTTTGTCACCCCAGCGCAGTTTGAGGCGTGGCGCGTGGCGGGGCAAATCCTCGGCTTTTTGCAGGTGGTCTCTTCGCCCCTCACGCGCAGCTCTTACCATGCCGAAGAAGTGCGCCGACTGATGGTGCAGCACCCTCGTCAAAAGCCCATGATTGAATCGACCCAAACCCCCATTGCTGTAGCTTAGATAGTCTGAATGACCTCCTCTCTTTCAACGCCAAAGTATTCTCGATTTCAAAAGCTGATCCACTACCTTCGCCCTCACAAAGTTCGCGTTGCAATTGGTGTGGTGACGCTGTTTGCGGTGAACGGCATTGGTACCTACCTGCCCATTTTGATTAGCCAGGTGATTGACGAACTGCAAACGAAGTTTGAGCTTTCGCAGCTTTGGCAAGAGGTGGGGCTGATTGTGGGACTGGCCTCTTTGATGCTAATCATGCGGATGGGTTCTCGGATTGCAATTTTTGGCGTAGGTCGCCAGGTTGAGTTTGATCTCAAGCAGCAGATTTTTGACCACGTCCTGCGCTTAGAACCTGCCTACTTTGCGACTCGCACCATCGGGGATCTCATTAACCGCGCCACTAGCGATGTCGATAACATCCGGCGATTGGTGGGCTTTGCGCTGTTGAGCTTTGTGAATACGCTCTTTGCCTACATGCTGACGCTCCCCGTCATGTTTGGCATTGACGTAAAGCTGAGCTTGGCGGCGATCGCCATTTACCCCTTCATTATGCTGCTGGTGCGCGCCTTCAGTGAACGCCTCAAAGCCCAGCAGGTTGCGGTACAAGAATGTCTGTCTCGACTCAGCGACCTGATTCAAGAAGACATGAGCGGCATTTCGCTCATTAAAATTTATGCCCAAGAGCAAAACGAACAGCAAGAATTTGTCAACCTCAACCAAAAGCTGTTAGAGGCCAACCTACGCCTTGCCAAAACCCGCAATACGTTGTTCCCGATCTTGGGTGGCTTAGCCAGCCTTAGTCTGCTCGTGCTGATCTGGTTTGGGGGACAGGCGATCTCCAGCGGAGCTATCACCATCGGCGGATTTGTTGCTCTCATTCTCTATGTGGAGCGGCTGATTTTCCCCACAGCCTTACTGGGCTTTACCATCACCGCCTACCAGCGGGGCGAAGTCAGCATTGACCGAATTGAGTCCATTTTGACCGTCCAGCCCGCCATTGACAGCAACCCAGGGGCGATCGCCCTCCCCCTGTCAGAAGTACAGGGCAAACTCCAGGCGCGTCACCTCACCTTTACTTATCCAGGTGCTGAGCAACCTGCCCTTGAAGACGTCTCTTTTACCTTAGAACCTGGCACCACCGTAGCGATCGTAGGGCCAGTAGGCTGCGGGAAGTCTACCCTCGCCAATGCGCTACCGCGTCTGCTCAATATCCAGCCCGGTCAGCTTTTTTTAGATGGGCATGACACCACCCAAATTCGACTGCGAGATCTCAGAGGGGCGATCGCCTACGTCCCCCAAGACAGCTTTTTGTTTAGCACATCGCTTAAAAACAACATCCGCTACGGCAACCCTAGTGTTGAGCAGTATGAAATTGAGCAGGCGGCAAAACAGGCTCAAGTCCACAGCGAAATCCTTAACTTCCCTCAAACCTATAAAACCCTGGTCGGCGAACGCGGCATCACGCTTTCCGGCGGTCAGCGTCAACGGACGGCGTTGGCACGGGCTTTAGTGATAGATGCACCCATCTTGATTTTGGATGATGCCCTGGCTAGCGTCGATAACCAAACCGCGACCAATATTCTCAAAAACCTGACCGAAGGGACTCAGCGCAAAACCGTTTTGTTTATAACTCACCAGCTTTCAGCAGCGGCGATCGCCGACCAGATTTGGGTCATGGACAAAGGTCAAATTGTGCAGGTGGGCACCCACGAAGATCTGTTGACTAAGCCAGGGCTATATCAGACCTTATGGAGCCAGTATCAGCTCGAGAAATCCCTCGTTTAGAGCTACTGCTGCTAGTCGTAAGCATTTTGCTGCTTGAGCATGGTTAGCGTGGTCTTTGCCATAATCTTGAGGTCTAGCCAGAATGACCAGTTTTGTAGATAGTCGATGTCATAGGCAACCCTTTGCTGAAGGCTCTCTTGGGTTTCATATTCACTGTATAGACCGTGAATTTGCGCCCAGCCCGTTAGACCTGGCTTAACCTCATGGCCTAGTCGATATCGACCTGCATGGTTACGATATAGCTCATGATGAGCCAAAAGCTGAGGCCGTGGCCCCACAATGCTCATATCCCCCAGCAAGACATTAAAAAGCTGAGGTAGGCTCTCTAGCCCCGTCTTTTTCAAAAAAGCACCGATGCAGGAGAATGTAGGCTGCGAGGCAGAATGCGTTTGTCCAGTTTTAATGGTTCTGAACTTATACACCGTAATGGGTTTGCCATCAAAGCTGTAGCGCTGTTGCTTAACAAAAATAGTGCCAGGGGCAGTGAGCTGAAGGGCAATCGCCACACCCAGCATCACAGGTAGCGTTAAAATCAAGGTGCCTACCGCAACGGCAATATCTGTGATGCGCTTTGCAACCACTTCCGACGTTATTATCGGAATTTCAGAAATTGCGATGAGCGGCACGCCTTTAAAGTTCTGAACTTTTGCCTGCATGAGGCTGAAGGCGGTAATGTGAGGCACAAAATAGACGCTAACCGTCGTATCTTTGAGTGCGTCAATGAGCTTACTAACCTTCGTTGATTCCTGAACTGCCATCGCAATGTACACCACATCAATGCGATAGCGTCTCACATAGTCAGGCAGCTCTTCTAGGGTGCCAATTAAAGGCTTAGTCTTGATCTCAGTCATCGCCTCCAGGGGTTCTTCTGTGAAAAAACCACAGAACTGAAGCCCAAATTGAGGACTATCCCGAAACTGTTCTGCCAAAACCTGACTGAGCGCTTGTGTCCCCGCAATGACGGCCTTACGAGAATTCAACCCCGTAGCGCGCAGTTTCCGCAGCAATAGCCGCAGTTTGAGATGATGAAAACACAGCGCAAAGGGCGTAATTACAAACCACGAACACAGCAGCAGCCGCGAAAATAAAACAGAGGTTTGCGTAATGTAGCCAACCAGCAGCAGTAGCATACAAACAGAAGCCCAGGCCATCCAAATTCGAGGATAGGTTGCCGCAGGATGTTCACTTCGGTAAGAGGTGTAAATGCTAGTGCTGCCAAAGACAGGCCACATGACCAACGCCGTTAAGATAGACAAAATAACGTAGGGCTGTGGTAAAAACTGGGTTCTAAATACTAGGGTAAGCCCCCATAAAATAACCACAGCCAGCACTACATCTACAATGCGCTGAAGCAACCAGATATGGCGAGCATAGCGTTGCAGCCAGCCCATAGAGCGACGATGTTTTCGATGGCCGAAGAGCATGTTGGTCAAATAGTAGGCTTGAGCCAGGGCAAAAAATCACGAACTCAACAGCCAGGAAATCAAACGTCCGTGGTGACATCAGTAAAGTCCATCTTTGTAGATTACCCATTCATTTCTCAATAATTTCGTATTCGCCATCAACTACAGATTTTCGTAATGAAGATGCTACGCTTCTTACAAAGCTTTAATGTTTCAAAAATCATCTCTTGATTGATGGTGTCTCTATGAAAAACGCATCTTTCGATTTGATTAGGCGCTGCCAGCGGGTACAAGGGCTTTCTTACGTTGAGGTCATGGTTAGCATGATTACCTCAGCAATATTTTTAAGTACGACGCTGCAAGCCTACGTTGCAGCAACGGGCATTCGGGCGAGAAGTCAGCAGATTAATACGGCGATCGCCACGATTCAGGCAGATACAGAGTCCATCCGTCAGATGGCACAAACCCTCCCCCAAACGGCGGAAGACTGTCAACTATCATCGTCTAGTAGCTACGCCCAGCAGATGGTAGCGAGCGTTATCGCCAAAGACACAGCGGCACTAAATATCTCACCTCAACCCATCACGCGTGCTATTGAGCAAAGCGAAGGGCAATCTGTCCTTGAGCAGTCCACCATTTTGCCGATCACAGGCTTACCCGATGACTATAAGCTGCGCCGCGTTTTGTTAGTAGACAAAAGCGTTGCGCCCTCTGCCCAAGTGCTGCAAATTTCTTATAAAGTGATCCGGCAATCTACCCATTCTCAACTTGAAGAAGATGCAGATCGCTCACCATCCCTCCAGCTTCAATCGGAGATTCCGCTTGCCCAACTTCACACGTCTATTATCCCCAATGCGGCATTGGTTTGTTTTTAAAAGACCCACAACAGGATTTACCCAGATTGAGCTGATGATTACGGTGGTGGTGGTTGGCGTTTTGGCGGCGATCGCCCTACCCAGCCTTGCCCCGTGGCTGCGCCAACAGCAGGTGAATGCGGCAATTAATCAGGTTGACTTAGCCCTTCAAGAATCTCAGAATGAAGCCATCAAACGCAATCAAATCTGTCGGACAACCTTAACACGCGGTGAAAACGTAAGTTTGACCGGAAGTTGCTTAGTATCAGGGTCACGGACACTCAATGGAGTGACGGTTGACCACAGCCGTAAAGATGATACCTGGACGATCTCGTTCAACGCCCAAGGCGAAAACCGAACGCCCGTAAATGATCCTGGTACACTGTGGCTAAGTGCGCCCAGTACACAAGCAAAATGTTTGGTCATTTCCGTTGGCATTGGTCTGCGGCGGATGGGAAAGTACGTTAACAATGTCTGCGTTACACCCTAAGTTTTCTTCTGTAGGCCGTCTGATGCGCTCTGCTAAAGCTGGATTCACCTTGGTTGAATTACTGGTTGCTGCTGCCGCCAGCTTAATTTTGAGTGGCGTTGCTCTGATGGGGCTAGTCACCTTTCAACAAATGAGCCAACAAATGGACGAGCGGCTGGTGCAAGAAGCCGAACTGCGACGCGCACTGCATCTCATTGCAACCGACATTCAAGAGGGAAAACGGATTCAGGCAGGGGCACCACCTCGGTCTGGCTACAGTCCGCTGTTTCAAAGTATTCGACCTGATGGTTCTACGGTGAACTACTACACGACAAAACGCGGCGATTTAGTCTGGGCAGGACCACAGATTCTTTATCGTTGGGATTCTCGGGAGGCGCTTGCTTATGCATTGGTAGACCAAATTGCCGATGTTGATGGCGTGAACGTTAAGCCTAGTGATGTTTGTACGGGTGTGGGAACTTTGGTGAGCAACAAAGCAGGGGTAGTGGTGTGGATTGATGGTCAGAGTACAGCGAAAGTATGTCTGCTGGGGCATTTAGCGAAATCAAACGCTGGGGCAAAAGCTTCAATCATTGCTTCAACTCGCGTTGCACCCTAGGTCAGGCGGTTATGACACGACCCAATGATCGTGGGAATAATCTCATGCCGTTAGACAAAAACATCGCGGTCATTCAGTATCCTTCTTTGACACAGTGGTTGGCAGATCGGCTGGCAGTAGCGATCTCCGCGTTAGAGCCAATGACGAATATGCCGCTAGATTTTATGCCGCTGCCTTTATTTACCTCTAGCATTTATTTTGGAACCTTCTCCTCCCCGTTGCTACTGAAGCTGTCTAGAGGTGAGGGCGTATCAGCGCAGATCTTAGGCACTCAGATCTTGCAAACTTTCGTACATCAATCTAAGCCAGAAGAATTTAACCCTAAACTTTGGATACACCCGAAGGGCTGGCTTTATGCTGGCTTTAATGCAAAAAATTTCGCTAAGTTTCTCCAGAATTTAATTACAGCAGAGCCGATGCTTTTAGCCTTAGCGCAAACTAAGGAAGCCTCAAAGATTAGACCCTCCATCATCAGTTCCGATCCGGCTCTGTTTGGGTTGCAGTACGCTCACGCCCGCTGCTGTAGTTTGCTGCGCCTCGGACACCAAGAAAAATTCCTTCCACCCCAAGATCTAGAGCATTATTTTACAGACTGCGGAACTTCGCTTTGGCAGACAGATAGTGGCGAACTGCGGTTACAAACTAAAGCTGAACAGGCGCTTTTGCTGGCGCTGCTCCAGTTTCCGCAGTCACTCTCGCCTCAAAAGGTGGCCTACGGCTGCTGTGCCCCAACGGTTCATGGTGCTGAGACGAGGGTGATGTGGCCTTTACCTCAAGCTCACCTTCGTAAACAGGCAATGGTTTGGGGGCAATTATTCACTAACTTTTACAGTGACTGTAGATTGTTCGGCGACATTCAAACCCATCAACCGCAGCTCGCCTCTGCCAGATTTGCGCTTGTTTTGATAGTTAAAAAAGTATTGGCGTTTTTTCTAGAAGATATTTTGCAGATGACTGCGCCTCTAACGCTATAGCAGCATCAACGCTACGGCATATTTCGCAATACACCGATGACATTTTTGACAACCTTCGGTACTATAAAACCAAGTGTGAGGCGTGAACCAGAGAAGGCACCGAGACGAAACACGGAAAGTCGTCGGTGCCTTTTTTGATCTTTATGCAGATGCATCCAGCAAAATTTTGGAAAGGGCGATCGCCGCGCCATCCCCCTCTACATCTGGCGCAACCCAATCTGCAAAAGCCTTCACAGGTTCGGGGGCATTCCCCATCGCCACGCCAATGCCTGCATACTGAATCATTTCTACATCATTGAAGTTATCGCCAATGGTCAGAACCTGATGGGGACTTAACCCCAAAAGATCCTCGGCAATGTACTTGACTGCCGTCCCTTTGTTGACCAAAGGATTGGTCGCCTCAAAAAAGGTTGCGATCGATTTTGTGAGGTACAGCTCAGCGGGGGAATACTGCGATCGCAGGTTGGTATAGAGCGACTCAATATGGTCTGCGTTTTGACTAAGTGCGAGTAACTTAGTGGGTTCATGCTGCTCGAGCAGGTCTTTTAGATCGCCGATGGGAAATAATTTTACGCCCGTGCGATCGCTATAAAGCTGAGACTCTGGCGTAACCTGCCGCACATAAAGCTGATCGTTAACGTAGGCATGAACCGATAAATACTGCTGAAAATCAACCTGCTCAAAGTAGCTAAGAAGCTGCAAGGCAGTTGGTTTTGCCAACGTCCAGTGGCGATGCACTTTACCTGTTTTGGGTTCCTGAATTAGCGCCCCCTGATAGGTCATCAGCGGTAATTCTAAATCTAGGGTCTCGTAAAACCGAAGGGCAGAGTGGAACATTCTGCCTGTGGCGATCGCCACCTGAATGCCCTTCTCCCGCACCGCCCTCACAGCTTCTTGCACAGCAGAACTAATTTCGTTATTTTCCCCTGCAATAGTGCCGTCTATATCTAGCACCACTAGGCGAATGGCTTCACCCCGATCTGGATCAATGTTTAAGGGCACAGGCGCGGATGCGGCGGCAGAAAATTCAATCACAGGGGAAACTCACTGACAGGGTATGCCTTTACTGTGTACTGGAACTTCGGCGTTAAGGCAAGCCCATAGGCTAACAAATGGGCTGCTATCTGGCAGCACCTGGGCAGTGATATCGTAGAATTGAGACTCCGAGCCGCCTTTGTTAGCCTATTAGCCCCACTATTCCAGACACCATGCCTTCTTCTAGCTTCTCAACAGCGTCTATTCCCCTCGATACTATCCGCTACGACGAGAAGGGCTTGGTTCCGGCCATTGTGCAGGATTACCTAGACGGCACCGTTTTGATGATGGCCTGGATGAACACAGAATCGCTCCATAAAACCCTAGAAACAGGCCAAACATGGTTCTGGAGCCGCTCTCGACAAGAATTTTGGAATAAGGGCGCAACGTCGGGTCATGTCCAGCACGTTAAGTCGATTCGGTATGACTGCGATAGTGATGCCCTTTTAGTCACCGTTGAGCAGGTCGGCGACATTGCCTGCCATACCGGAGCGCGAAGCTGCTTTCATCAGATTGACGGCAAAATCGTTCCTCCGCCTGCCGATACCTTGTCTCAGGTTTTTGCGGTCATTTGCGATCGCAAAGCTAACCCTAACCCAGACTCCTATACCTGCAAGCTCCTCGAAGGGGGTGACAACAAAATTCTCAAAAAAATTGGAGAAGAGGCTACTGAAGTAGTAATGGCGGTGAAGGATGACGATAAAGATGCGATCGCAGGGGAAGCCGCTGACCTATTTTTCCATACGATGGTTGCCCTAGCTCACCATGATGTTGATATCAAAGAGGTCTATCGTAAGCTGCAAGAGCGACGGCGCTAAATGATCGTTTCTACAGTGCCAGAATCTAGATCGTAGTAGCCGCCCACAATTTTTAGCGTTTTTTGCTTAACGCGCTGGGCTAAAATCGGCTGTGAAGTGGAGAGCGCCTGAACCACGGCTCTAATATTGGCGCGCACAGATTGATCCAGTAGCTCCCCAGGCTGAAAC
This sequence comes from Thermosynechococcus sp. WC_1, assembly GCA_020058975.1. Lineage (GTDB taxonomy): Bacteria > Cyanobacteriota > Cyanobacteriia > Thermosynechococcales > Thermosynechococcaceae > JAAURS01. Next base: position 13,099 of record JAGVDA010000207.1, read on the forward strand.
GCTTCAGACTGCTGCTGCTTAGCTTGGACAATCGCTGGTTCTATCACCTTCGTCAGCGACTCAAGGTGTCCTGGCAGATGGGTTCCATTGGTGAGGGCATTAAGGGCTGCCGTTACTGCACCACAACGCTCATGACCTAACACCATCACCAGCTTTACATTAAGCGAGTCAACCGCATACTCAATACTGCCCAAACTGGCATCATCGGCAATATTGCCTGCCACGCGAATGGTAAATAAAGACCCGAGACCCTGGTCAAAAATCAGCTCTGGCGGCACCCGTGAATCGGCACAGCCCAAAATAACCGCGACGGGGGATTGGGATTGGACAAGGCTTCGGATTCGTTCGAGTCCGTGGTCTGGGCTGATGGACTGTCCTGTGATAAAGCGCTGATTCCCTGCCATGAGCTGTTTCAATACCGCATCGGCGGAAAGTGTTGCCGCAACAGCAGATTCGGGTTGGATTAAATCCAGTCCCAAACGGGTTGCTAAGGCTCCAAAGCCAATGATATGGAGCAGCGATCGCCGTGAAAGATTGTGTTTGAACCGCATTCTAGACACCTTGGATGCCTCTATAAGGGTAGGTAAAGATTTTGCAAAAGGCTAAGAAGCTCCGTAATAATACTCAAAATCTTTACAGATGTCAGATTTCAAGATTTTGGGTTTCATACTAAGACAAAGATCAATCTAGAGTCCGCAATACTAAGGTTTTGCGTTGAATCCCATGAGTCCTTATCAGCTTATTATTCATGATAACGAGAGCGTAGAAACTTTAACGCTTTCAGGAATGACGATTTGGACATTTGGACGCAGCAAAGAAAATACTGTGCAGATTCAAGATCTGATGGCTTCTCGGGTGCATGCTCAGCTTGAAATCCATCAGAACGACCAGTACGTCTTCATTGACCTAGACAGCCGCAACGGGACGCTGATTAACGACAAGCCCATCACCAAGCCGCAATTACTCAAGGATGGCGATCGCATTTGTATCGGCAATACGGTCTTGGTCTTTGAGCAGGCATTAGAAAATACCTTAGAGAAAGACTTAAGCTGCCCGGATAAAAAAGTATTTATGCTTCATGCGTCTGCTGCTCAGACCGCATTTTGGCAGGAAATCTTAGCCTTTCGAGATGTTTCAATTGTAAAAGAGACATCGGTTCCAGAATTTAAAAAACAGATTGACCTAGACGCAGCCTCAAGCTCAGAAGCCTTGCCTAAAGTGCTGTTAATGGACGTTCGAGCCTATCAAGGCGACTGCTATCAACTTTGCCGCTGGATTCGTCAAAAGTATCCCCAGTATCAAATCTTTTTGACCGATAGTAAACGACGCACATTATCTGCCCTTGAGCGTCAAGTTGCCATTAAAAATGGTGCGGTGAATCAGTTTCCAGCGATGAGTAGAAGAGATCTCGTACTCAATAGTGCCGAGGTCTTAAGACAGGTCAATGAGGTGCTTCAGGTGCTTGACAGCCAACTCATTGAGAAAGATGAGCTGCTGTTCATCCTGCGAACCAATGACGTTCTTAAAGATTGGCACTCTATAGAAAGTCCTACGCACGAGGTTGCCTGAAACAGTCGCAGATTCCCTTCTTGAAAGCGGCAACGTAGCCTCATGTGTTGTCTGGATGAGGCAAGACTTATCCAAGATTTGAAGATCGCACGATGGGGGTCGGCGCTGGCGTGTCTTTGGTCTTAAAAATGGCCTGAAGCGCTTGTTGTAGGGTTTGAGCCATCGCAATCTGGTTTTTATAGGCAACAATAACCCTCGCCAAAATAGGAAGCTTGTTCTGGGTGGCCTCTAAATAAAGGGGTTCAACATAAAGTAAAGACTTCTCCATAGGAATAATCAGCAGATTGCCTTGGATCGCTCTAGATCCTTGACGATTCCAAAGCGAAATTTGCTGGGAAATCACCGGATCTTGGTTGATGCGCGCTTCAATTTGCTCTGGCCCGTACACCAGCCGCTGTTTTGGAAAGGTATAAAGGCGCAATTTGCCATAATTTTCACCATCAGAACGTGCCGCCAGCCAAGCAACTAAGTTAGAGCGCTGCATGGGAGTGAAGGGAAGCAGCAAAATAAATTCTTCGGTTTGAACCGTGGGTAGGCTGGTGATGAGATAGTAAGGCTCCACGAGCCGAGATTTATCCCCATAGACTTCTGTCGGGATTTGCCACTGATCTTCACGGTTATAGAAGACCTGGGCGTCGGTCATGTGATAGGTCATCAGCCGCTCAGACTGAAGTTTTAGAAAATCGACGGGATAGCGCAGATGCTGACGGAGTGCAGCGGGCATGGCGCTCAAGGGTTGAAATAAATCGGGGAAAATTGCAGACCAGCGGTTGATAATCGGGTCGTTGAGATCGGAGTTATAAAACGTTACGGAGCCGTTATAAGCATCGACAACAACCTTAATGGCGTTACGGATGTAGTTGATTGAGCTGTCGCCGCCATCTGAGTAAGGATAATGATCGCTGGTGGTATAGGCATCAATAATCCAAAACAGGCGGCTTGGGTTATTGGGTTGCTCAGGGGTGGTATTGGCAGCTACGAGGTAGGGGTCGCTGTCATAGCGCAGAAAGGGGGCGATCGCCCGCACTCGCTGGTTAATATTGCGCCGAAACAGCAGCTTGGTTTCCGGTTTAAACTCTGGCGTGAGGAGCATTCGCCAGTCGTTGAGGTATTTGGCAAATAAAAACTTTTTCCAGGGCGAATCAACTAAAATTCCACCCCGCCCATCATAGGTGTTGTAAACATTCTCATCCCCGCTAGGGTAATCCAGTTCTTTGACCTGAGTGCCCGTCATCACATAGGTATTAGACAACTCACCGTAGTAGATGCGGGGTTGCCCAATGGGGATGCTTGCCCTAACTGCTGGACTACTGGTTGTGAGGGCACTCCCTTCGGTTACGCCAATATCCTTCACGAGATATTCGGGCAGTCCTTCTGGGCTGGCACGGTTCACGGGGCTAAGGGTGAAGCCATAGCCGTGGGTATAAATCATGCGCTGGTTGACCCAGGTTTGCGCCGCTTTGGGGACGGCGCTATAGTCAAGCTCACGAGCGGCAATTAAAACCTGCTGGCTCTCAGCAGGCGCTGCCTTAGGGCGGGATGCATCTGCCGCTTTTGCGGTTGGAGGGAGAGGCTGTTCTGCCTGAAGCGGATAGCGATCAATATCGGCATCGTGGAAACGATAGTAAAGCCGAATTTGCTGAAGCTGACGATTGGTGTCTAAAAGCGGCTGCTGATCCCAGAGGCGGATGTTGCGGATGGTGAGGTCGTTGGCTTTAATGTCGGCGGCGGTGAGCTGTCCTGAGGGGTTAAAGGTTTGCGTTTCTATATTTTCAAGGTCGAAGGCTCGGCGCGTATAGGCAATGGTGCGCTGTAGGTAGGGCTGCTCCCGTGCCAGTTCGTTGGGCTGCACCATAAACGACTGGATTGCCATGGGCAAGATGGAGCCAACGCCGCTCGTCAACCCCAAATAGATCCCTAGGCCATACAGCATGGATTTGGGGGGGATGGGTTTTGCGCTAGGGTCTATCGCCTGCCAGAACAGCACCCCTGCGATCGCCAAGGTTAAGCCGCTGCACCCAATATAGATCGGCAACTGTACGACAATGTCTGTAAAGCTGGCACCAAAAGAAACGCCGCTCGTAGAATACAGGAGTTCGTAGCGACTGAGCCAATAGCTAAGGCTAACCACAACTAAAAAGACTCCCCCCAACCCGCAGAGATGTCGCCGTTGTGGGGTCGAGAACCCGATAAACCAGCCCTCACTGAGGCTATTGCCTGAGAGCAGATAGGTTAAGGCTATGGCAATTAACCCGTATAAAAATAACCCCATGAGCCAAAACTCTAGGAGTTCCCAAGCGGGGAGGGCAAATATATAAAAGCCAATATCTTGGTTAAAAACAGGCTCTGTCTGGTCAAAGGAGGCTCCCTGAAATGCCGGCAGCACCTTCACCCACTGGCGGGACAGCGCTATGCTGACGCAACTGCTGAAGATGAATGCGATCATCGTCAGTCCAAAGGTCGGGAATCTTAAGAGGGCGATCGCTAGGGTGAGTAGCAGCGCGATCGCAATCCAGCCTTGAGAAAAGCTCTGAAGACCCAAATGCCAGAGGGTATCTGGTCTAAACAAAATGGGCATGGGGGGAGCGATGCTGGGCAAGCTTGGGTCAAGGTGCCATTGACTGAAGAGCGCCTGACCATAGTGCAGCACCAGCAGTTCTGCAAGCAGGCTTAGTCCAAGGGTCAAGGGCAGCAGCCAGCGTAGCCTAATTGCAGGTTGGGAAGGTTGTGTTGATGGGAGACAGTGAGCCTTACCATTTTTGAAGCGCTGAGCCAGCGCTAGATTGCCCCATAGATAGCCAAGGCTAAGCGTAAAAATGACGATCCACAGTACACCTTGGGTGGTGAGCCGAAGCAGATACATTTTCAGGTAGCCGACTTCATGAAACCACAGCAGTTCCGCTCCTAGTCGAGCCGATAAATCTAGTCCAAACCACAGCCCCGCAATCAAGATAATGCTGCGAATAACGTATTTCTGGACTGTTCCAGATTTGAGGCGAGGGAACTGCTTCATCGGGTTGTTTGAGAAGAATTCGTCTTGAGCCAGGATGGGTTTAACATCCAGTTATTATATGGGCTAGCTAGATTGAGCGACCTGGCTCTATGCGGGAATGGCGATCACCTAAAAGTACGCGTCCTTCATCCTTTGGGGCGTCAGAGCCAACACTACAACTAGGGACAATTAAAGAATATGTCCTGACGCAAATGTCTGTATCTCTCCACTCTGAAGGCGGAGCAGTAGATAACCGCGATCGCTGATGCCCATAGCCTCACCCATAATTTGCGCCTTACCCACTGCTAGGGTAATCATCTGCCCACTTAGCGCGTCTCGTTGGCGCAGAGATGGCAATAACGAACTGAAACCATGACCAGATCGATAATTTTTATACCGCAGTAGCCCCGCTAACTGCATAAGGTAACGACGCACTTGCGTCAGTAGCTCTAATTCAGTCGGTACGGTAGCCGAAATTTGATGGAGGCTGATGACTTGATGAGAGATTGCCTTAAGCGTTTCGTGTTTTACCTCTACACAACGATTGAGTCCGATACCCACAACAACGCGACCCTCTGCGCCAAAAGAGCTGGCTTCACATAAAATCCCTGCTAGCTTACGCCCATTGAATAAAATGTCATTAGGCCACTTTAGGCGGAAAAGGCTTTGACAATCTACGACCAAATCTTCAATGGCATAAATGACCGCTAGACCTGCTGCCAAACTGAATTGAGGCAGTTGTACTGAAGGAATTTGCGTTAATATGACGCTTGCAGTTAGCACACCAGTAGGGGAATGCCAGGTTCTTCCATTTTGCCCCCTTCCAGCCGTTTGTTTTTGGGTAAACACAACATCCCCATGATTAAGATGGGCGATGTTTTCTATTGCCCAGGTGTTGGTGCTAGGGCAGGTATCTAGCCAGTGCAGCCAATGCGGAGAATGTTTTTCTGATACGTTCATCTAAACCATGACCGATAAAATTGAACCTGCAACATGCTCCGAAATGTGTTCAGAGAGACACAATGGTGGTAGAAAGGACGTAGCCACAGCAGCTAGGGTCAAATAACTGGGGTCAAATCATGATTGATGTTGAGCATTTGAGCAAAACCTATGGCTCAACCACTGCCATTAATGATGTTACATTTCAGGCGGAGCCTGGAGAAATTTTAGGACTACTGGGGCCAAATGGCGCGGGTAAAACCACCACCATGAGAATTTTGTCGGGGTACCTCCCTGCGAGTCATGGCACGGCGAGAGTGGCAGGTTATGAGGTTCACGAAAGCCCGATGGCGGTGCGTCAACGCATTGGGTATCTCCCTGAAACGCCTCCGCTCTATACAGATATGACCGTTGAGAACTATCTCAACTTTGTCGCTCGCATTAAGGGCGTGGCGGCGGGCGATCGCCCCACTAAAATCACCTCCGCCATTGAGCGCTGTAATCTCCAAGAAAAGCGCAAGGTCATTATTCGTAAGCTTTCTAAGGGCTTTCGGCAGCGCGTCGGCATTGCCCAGGCGATCGTGCATGACCCACCCGCCATTATTTTGGATGAGCCGACCGTCGGGTTAGACCCGCGCCAAATTATTGAGGTGCGAAACCTCATTAAAAATTTGGCAGGGCAAACCACCGTTATTCTCTCGACTCACATCTTGCCTGAAGTGAGCATGACCTGCGATCGCGTTGCCATTATTAACAAAGGTCGCGTGGTCAGCTCTGGTACACCCGATGACCTCATGCTTCAGCTTTCGGGCGGAATGCGCTATGAGCTGGAAGTGGAGGGCGATCGCAGCTATATCACCGAGCAGCTTCAGCGCGTAGCAGACCTCAAAGAACTCTATTGGTTAGCCGCAGATGAACTACCCGAACAGCGCCACAGACTGCGGGTAAGTACAGAAACCAATGCAGACTTTGGCAAACAGTTAGCCGCAGCGTTAGTCTCTGAGCATGTGGGACTCTATGAAATGCGGAAAGTAGGCGCGAGCCTAGAGGACGTATTTTTACAGCTCACCACAGAAGAAACGGCGGTTGAAGCTGCATCTACCGTTGAGACAGACGCTATGGCAGAACCCATTCAAACCGATAGTACACAGGCAGGGGAGACAGAATGATTACGGTATTGGCTAATATTGATGCCATCTTCCGCAAGGAGCTACAGGGCTACTTTAAGTCGCCGCTGTCGTACATCATTGCTGGTTTTTTTTGGATTTTGACGGCGCTGTTTCTGGTGCTGGTGTCTCAGCAGGTAATTCAGTACGCCACTCAAAACGACTTGGGGCGACAGATGGGGCAAGGCGGCGGCGCACCCCTTGATGTGCCTACACTTGTTTTGCAGAACTTCTTGTCGGTGATGGGTTCAATTCTGCTCTTCATTCTGCCTGTGCTGTCTATGAACCTCTACACAGAGGAGCGCAAGCGCCACACTTTAGAGCTTTTAGCCACGTCCCCTATTACCAACTGGGCGGTTGCCGTAGGCAAGCTGATGGCGGTGCTGGTGTTTGTCATCACGTTGATTTTCCCCATTGCAATGCTGGAGCTGTTTTTGCTGAGCGCCGCCAAACCTGCATTTCCACTACAAATTTTCTTTGTGGGGCATCTTGGCATAATTTTGCTGGCAGCGGCAGTGCTCTCATTAGGGATGTTTATTTCTTCTCTCAATGACAGCGCCATTGTGGCAGCATTTTTAACCTTTGTGCTGGTGCTGGTACTTTGGATTCTAGATTTTCTAGGACAAACCCTGGGGGGCGCAGGGGGAGAAGTCTTAAAGCATCTTTCGCTGCTTAAACACTATACGAGCCTCACCCAAGGGGTACTAGATAGCTCTAGCGTGGTCTTATTTGTAAGCTATGTGGTTTTAGGGCTATTTTTGACGGCTCAGTCGATTGATCTTATTCGCTTTCAGCAGTCTTAACGGATGACTTAAACGCAGTCTGGTAGCGCTTTTGCGTCTTGCATAGAAACTGCATGATGGGCTGATTCATAACAATAGGAAAGTTCAGTGGTGAAACGTTTGTTGGCAAAGCCAAAGCTAAATCTAAATCCCAAACTGGTCAATCCACTTTTTTGGGTGGGTCTTGGGCTAATGATTGCGGGGGGGAGCGCGAGTTTAATCTCCGGCGCTTGGTCGCCCGTGGGGATTGGGTTGGTCGTGGCGGGGCTGGTGGCGATCGCCCTCTGGCTCTCCCTCCGCTCGATGAACGCCAGTGATTCTGCTTCTCCTTGGTGGCGGCAGCGTTCTGTCCAGACGGGCACCAACGCGCTACTGACCACGATCGCAGTGGTGGTGATTTTGGGCGGACTCAACTTTTTGGCGGTACGGATTCCAGGCCAAATTGACTTTACCGAAAACCAGCAGTTTTCTTTAGCGCCCCAAACCAAGCAGCTTATTAAAACCCTCAAGCAGCCGTTGAAGGTGCGCGTCTTTAGCAATCAGCCGACCCCCGTTCAGCAAGGTCTACTCGAGCAGTACCGTCGCCAAAACCCCGATCGCCTTAGCTTTGAATTTATTGACCCCCAAGCCCAGCCGACACTCGCTGAAAAGTATAAGGTGCGTACCCTCGGCGAAGTTGTCTTGGAGACGGGCGATCGCACTAAAACCCTAGAAGGCGACCTTACCGAAACAAACCTCACCCCAGCAGTAGCCTCTTTGCTGCGTGATCGCAAAGCCAATGCCTACATGCTTCAGGGGCACGGCGAAGCGCCCATCAATGGCGGACAAGGCAACATTGACGCCGCAATCACAGAGCTAAAAAAACGAGATTTTAACGTCAACGTGCTTAATCTGCTAGAGCAAAAGCAGATTCCAGCCGATGCCAATGTGCTGGTGATTGCAGGGCCCAAGCGCGTGTACTTAGAGGGTGAAGTTAAGCTGCTTCAGGACTACCTCAAGCAGGGTAAAGCGCTCATGCTGATGCTAGACCCTGCTGTCAAAACAGGGCTTGACCCCCTTCTGAAAGACTGGGGCATTTCTCTCGACAATCGTGTGGTGGTAGATGCCTCTGGGTCTGGACAGCTCTTGGGATTAGGGCCTGCGATCCCCCTGGTGACGCAGTATGGCGAACACCCCATCACCAAAGATTTTGGACAAGGCCCGTCGTTCTTTCCGCTGGTTCAGGCGGTGACGGTAAAACCTCCTTCTGCTGAGGAGCAGGTCACAGAATTGCTCAAGACCAGTCCTCAAAGCTGGGCAGAGGCTGACGCTAATCAGCCAAAGCTTCAGTTTGATGCAGCCCGGGACCTCAAAGGCCCGTTGACCGTGGGCGTTGCCATCACCCGCACCTTTGAGGCTACTCCAATTGCCCCCGAGCCAAAGGCTAAGCCAGAAGTAACCCCAACGCCATCGACCACCAAAACACAGGCCAAAATGGTCGTCATTGGAGATTCTGACTTTGCGACTGTGCCCAATCCTCAAGTTCTCAATAGCGATCTGTTTCTGAATTCAGTAACGTGGCTGGGAAGCGGTGCCGATGACCCTAGCCTGTCAATCCGCCCCAAAGAACTCAAAGATCGTCGCATTGAGCTAAACCCCACCAACTGGCGAATTTTAATTATGACTGGCCTAGGGTTTTTACCCCTCGCAGCCTTTGGCTCAGGCGCTTACCTATGGTGGAAACGTCGATGAAACTAAAATCAAGCACCGTGGTAATGGTGGCGATCGCCCTCTTGTCTGCGATCGGCATTTATGCCTGGGAGCAATCCCGCTCTGGGCAACCTCAAACGACTGAAGCGCAAAAAGCCACAAAACCACTGTTTGCGCTCAAAGAAGCCAACGTTACGCAGCTTACTATTGAGTCTAAAGGCCAAACCCTAAAGCTCGCAAAAACGGCTCAGGGTTGGCAGATTCAGGCTCCTAAAGCTGGCGCTGCCGATGAAGGCACCGTTACCTTTTTGCTGAATCTTTTAGCAACAGGTACCAGTGAGCGCACCCTTCAAGTTGAGCCAGCCCAGCTTAAAGAATTTGGTCTAGACAAGCCCACGGCAACCCTTTTGCTACAGCTTAAGGATCAGAAAACCCACCAAGTCATTTTGGGGGCGCAAACATTTAATCAAAGTGCGGTGTATGCCCAGATCGATCCAGGATCTGCATCTGCAACCCAAAAATTAGAAGTGGTTCTAGTGCCCACAGGGTTTCTAGATGCCGTCAATCGTCCCTTATCTGAATGGCAGACCAAAGCAGCGGTTGCGCCTAAAGCGACTGTGACGCCAACACCCAAGTAGGGGCGCAATGCCTTGCGCCCTTACCCCACCAAAAACCCTACCCCACCAAAACCTTAAGGCTGAGATTTAACGTTAAGGGTGTATCGGAAACCAGCCCCTGGCTCAAAAGTGCCAATCCAGATCTTATAGTTTCCAGCCTTAAGGTTTGTCATCATCAATTCTGCCTCTTTGCCACCCTGAGAAGAATCGTCAGAGCAGTAAAGCCGATTGTCTGGCCCTTCGACCACTAGCGTTGTATCTTGCTGCTGTTTGCTTCTGACCTGAAGCGTCACCTGCGACATTTTTTGCGAAACCTGTAGCGTATGGTCTGGGGTCAAAGAGCCGTAACCCATGCAGCGCTTTTGATTGCTGTCGCGATCTCCCACGGTCTTGAAGAGCGCCACTGCTCCCTTGACATAGCCTCGCACATCTACATTTTGAGCCGGAGCTGCCAGCACTAAGGTTGTACCCTGCTCCAGTTCAGCCTTAGCCGGAGCAGCAGCTAAAAATCCTGTCGCCGTACCAGAAACTAAAAGGCTTACTGCAACCCATTGAGAAAGACGACTGAACATAGGAGGTATGTGGGGGTAAGAAAAAGTTCTTAAACTAAAAAAGCTCTACAGCTCATTTGACGAGAGCAAAATGTAAAAGGTTGCTGAATCGCTCACGGTCTTATTGTACGGCTCTTGATTGGTTTAGATTGCCCCAGAAAACCGATGAAATCGCCCCAAAAATAGAGAGATATCCGTCCTGAAGGATAGCTTGTTTAGACTTAGATTTGTGACAGATTTATACAGCTAAATTAAATCTCATGAACGAGGGGCATTAATCATTGCGTTTCCCTCTCAGGATTGCTATACCGGATATATAGAGCGCGTTGGCCCTCGCAACAGGTCTCCCAAGCGCGACACTTCATTTGAGAATTCACCATGATTTCGCCTCGCGTTGTGCTGCTTCAGTGGGGGCGCTGCCCCCAGTTTGTGTGTGGATTTTTAGCGGCTTCAATTCTTTTGACATCAGGACTGCAAGGGTTAATGCAGTTCCCAGCGCGATCGCAGTCTTCAGAGACGCCCCTCTCGCTGATTCAATCTGCGCCTCCAGTCCCATCGTCTGTCTCACGCACTGCTCCAGTGCGAAGCTCTCATCAGGCGACTCTTGCAACACAAGCGCAAGATCCACTCGATAGCGCCTACCCTGTGCCTTGGGGCATGATCTGGCAAAACCAGACTCAGGCTACTCAGACGGGGAAAGTGATCACCCTGCAGTATGTCGGTAGTGCGATCGCCTCTCCTGATGGTCAAAGAAAGGCTCATTCAGAGATCAGCCTTGAGCTGCATCCAGAAGTGACCCAAAGCCGTGTTGCGAGTCATCTCATCATTACCGATGCAAAAGGCACTGAAATCCAGAAAATCGCTTCCTCTATGCATTTAGGCGATGGGATGGTGAAAGAAACATCAGGAACCGCAGCCGTCGGCACCCTGAGTATTTTGATGCCTGCCACCTGGTCAAAAGACGGTCAGCAGCTCTTAGCTCGACAGTTTGAGGCCGTATTTGGGTCAGATGTTTCCTCAGACTACGCCCTAGTCTGGAATCGAAAGACCCAGCAGGTCAAAACCGTTGCGCCAGTCCCTCAAGATTATGACACCGCAATTTTGCTGGGCTGGAGTCATCGCAATCCCGATCAGATTTTGTTTCGCACTGCGATCTTAGGTGAGCAAAAGACAACCCTTGTTGCCGTCAATCATGATGGCGTTACGGTGGCCTCTGAGGGCGATCGCGTTCTTCATCTTGGGCAGTCAATGATGACAGCACCTCCTTCATCTCAAGCCAAACGCTAGAAAAGGCACACTCAACGTCTTGCACCAATCCTAGCCTCCATCAGGGAAGGTCTAGTTCTGGCTCCCCTCGCCCGTTCTGGGAGAGGGGCTGGGCGTTGCCCTGCTGTGTCCTGAGCTTGCGAGGGGAGCCTGTCGAAGGGGGAGAGGGCTATTTGCTTGTGGGGGTCAGGGTTACATCCTTGACTTCACCAGATTTACCCATTAGCTTTGCGGGTTGACCGTTGATACCCAGCATCACGCCCCCAGCATTGCCAGCAAAAAGCTGGATAGACTGCTTAGCCGTAATTGTTTTGGCTTCACCCGCCTTAAGGATGCCGTCATAGTTGGTCAGACCGTCAGCTTGAATGGTGAGGTAAGAGTCTGCCTTGAGATTAAGCTGAGCCTGTACAGGAGCAGTTTTAACGAGTGGCGACTTGGCGACGGCCTTCTTTTTGGAAGGATTAGAGGAGGTAGCCACGACAGGAGAGGGGCGGCTAGAACTTAGCGTGCCAGAAGGAGACTCTGCTGGCTTAAATAAAGCGTACAGCAACGCAACGGCTCCAAGAACCGCCGCTAAATAAATTGCATATAGATGCCAAGGCCGAAGTGGAACGCTGCTTCCGTTTGAAAACTTAGCGTTAGCGGAGCCAAGCTGGGCAGATCCTAGAGGAAAAGACTCAGACAGGGGAGTCCCATCAATACCTAAAGCTTCTGCAAAGCGACGGATAAAGCCACGAATATAGAGAGGTTCTGGGAGCTGTTCGATCTCTCCTTTCTCAATGGCGGCTAGAAAGCGCTGCTGAACCATGGTTTTGGTTGCAATCTCTTCTAGGGACAGCCCTTTTTTAGCGCGGAGATTTCGCAGATGTGACCCAATTTCAGTCAGCTTTTGAATTTGCTCTTGGTCGAAGCTGGTAGGGCTAGGGCTACTCATGGGGTGGTTTCCTTTAAGGGTGCAGCGCGATCTTTGATATTGATAATAGAACGCAATGCCGAAATTTCAGAAGATGTCAGGGATCGATATTGCCCTGGGCTTAATATACATCCATCAATACGGCGCAGCGCAATAGCCCCAATGTGAGTTCGGTGAAGCTTTAGCACCCGATGGCCTAGCGCTTTGGCGACGAGCCGAATCTGGCGTTTGCGCCCCTCTTGTAAAATAACCTGAAGCAATACGTTATTTTGCGACGCTGCCCAAGGGCGTAGAATCTGTACCTGTGCAGGCCGAGTTTGACGCCCCTCTAATACAATTCCGTTTCGCCATTGGTTGATGGCGCTAGGGCTAGGATTCCCCTGTACTAATACTTCATAGGTTTTGGTGACGTGGTGGCTTGGATGGGTAAGGTGAAAGGTTAAATCACCATCATTGGTAAGCAGCAGCGCTCCGGTTGTTTGTATATCTAGACGCCCGACGGGGTGCAGTCCTAGGTTTTGATACTTCGATGGGAGTAACTCTAAAACAGTGGGTCGCCCTTGGGGGTCAGCACAGGTACTCACGACGCCCAAGGGCTTATGGAGCAGCAGATAGAGGAGGGTGGGCTGAGACGGAGATAGCTTAGCTTCGCACCAAGAGTCCGCACCAAGAGTCCGCCCTACTCTCTCTCCGTTCACTTCAATCAAATCTAAATCAGGATTTGCCTTTTGACCCAGTACCGCAACGCTACCATTTACCCGCACCTGCCCCTCTAAAATGAGCTGCTCTGCACGACGGCGGGAGGCAATGCCCCACTGAGCCAAAATTTTTTGGAGTCTTTCTTCCATGAGCGTTGGAACTGCTTCTACGACTGCGGCAGAACAAGTTGAGCTGCTGCATTAAAACATTGCTTTGCTAAGCCCTGCACGACTAGCACTGTTGTCACCAAAGTTGAAAAGGCCAGCATAAACATAATGAGCATTTGATAAGACGCGGCATCTAGAGGATTGACGCCGCTCAGAAGCTGTCCGGTAATAATGCCAGGTAGTGTTACTACGCCCACCACCATCATGGCGTTTAGTGTAGGGATGAGTCCGGTACGAATGGCGGCTCTACGGTAGTTGGCGATCGCCTCTTCTGGGGTCGCGCCTAAGCACAAATGCGTCTCGATTTCAGCGCGGTGGCTTTGCACCATCTGCATGAGTCGTTCTCCGGCGATCGCCGCCCCGTTCATCACGTTTCCTAACACGATACCCGCCAGGGGAATGAGATACTGCGGGTCATACCAAAGCGCAGGGCGAATCACCAATACAGTGGTGTAGGTGAGCGTAATGATGAGGCTCGTTAAGATAGAGCCGCCCAGCAGCCACAGCTCATGGGGCATTGTTTTGCCAATGCGGTTACGGGTTTCTAGGGTGGCAATGACCAGCATTGTAGCAATCACCCCCAACACGGCGAGGGGATGTTTTAGGTCAAATACAAACCACAAGATATACCCCACCACCACAAGCTGGATGGTGGTTCGAGCCGTTGCGATCATGAGATCCCGCTCTAGGTTGAGTCGCTGCCATGCGGAAAGGGCTACGGCGATCGCCATCATGCCCACAGCACCAATAAAATCAGTGGGCTGTAGCTGAATCAGGTTCGTCATGGCATCAAACGCAAAGAGGTGTAAGGGAACAGGCTTTGCAGAAGCCTAGTTTAAGATCTTAAGCTTAGCGCTGAACCTTTGCATCTTGGCTTAACGGTTACGAAAAACTAGCGGCTCACGGTAGAACATTTGAGCCGATCACGGTACATTAAGGCTTGTGTCTTAAATTATTCTTCGATTGCTCAAAGATTCTGTGGCATCCAGGTCGTGGAGCAATCTTTCAATTCCCTAGTGGGTGTAAGTCTTGAATGTTCTGGGCTGCGCCCTTTTTAATTGTTAGGAACCGACTGAGTGAACACCATTCCCCCCCTTGACCTTGCACGACAGTATCAGGCGCTTCAAGACGATATCAATGCAGCGGTTTTAGCAGTATTAGCGTCAAGTCAGTATATCGGTGGGCCAGTGGTTGCCCAATTTGAGCAGGCCTTTGCTGACTATACTCAGACCCCCTTTTGCATTAGCTGTAATTCTGGTACCGATGCCCTCTATTTAGCACTACGTGCCTTTGATATTGGCCCAGGGGATGAAGTGATCACCAGCCCCTTTACGTTTATTGCCACGGCAGAAGTGATTAGCATGGCGGGGGCTACACCCGTTTTTGTCGATATTGCGCCCGAAACCTTTAACCTAGATGCCGAGCAGTTAGAGGCGGCGATTACCCCGCGCACGAGAGCCATTATGCCCGTTCACCTCTTTGGGCAGACCGCAGATATGACGCGGGTCATGGCGATCGCCCAAGCTCACACGCTCCCTGTCATTGAAGACTGCGCCCAGGCTACAGGTGCAATTTGGCAAAACCCAACGGGGCAAACGCAAAAAGTAGGCAGTATTGGAGACATTGGCTGCTTTAGCTTTTACCCCAGCAAAAACCTAGGCGGCTACGGCGACGGCGGCGCAATTACAACCCACAGTGCAACACTCGCCGAAAAAATGCGGATTGTGCGCGACCACGGACGGCGCAGCGGCTATATCCACGAAGCCATTGGAATGAATAGTCGTCTAGATGCCATTCAGGCGGCAATTTTAAGCGTTAAACTTCGCCATCTCGACCAGTGGAACCTTCAGCGAAAAGCGATTGCCGCGCGGTATGCTCAGCTTCTCGGCAATATCCCAGGGATTACCATTCCCCAAGCATTTCAAGATAGCGTATGGAATCAGTACACGATTCGGGTGAATCACGAAGGCGATTTGCATTACTTAGGTCGAAGCCGCGATCGCATCCTGAACTCAGCGGCAGATGTGGCGCTAAATGCCAGCGCGATTGAACCACCAGCCCCTCGGCGCGATCAGGTTCGGACAGCCTTGGGAGAGCAAGGGATTCAGTCGATGGTGTACTACCCGTTGCCGCTGCATCTTCAGCCTGTCTACGCCCACCTTGGCTATGAAATCGGTCAGTTACCCATAGCCGATAAAGCTGCACTGGAGGTTTTATCTTTACCAATGTTTCCTGAACTGACGGTCGCGGAGCAAGAACAAGTTCGAGATGGCCTGAAGGACGTTCTATTGAGATGCTAATCTGGCGTAAGTCCTAAAGGGTACCCATGCTCCAATTGCCGAAAGAGATTCCCTTCTGGCTTAGGCTCTGGCTCATTTTTCCGCTAGCGTTCTTAAATGGCTGGCTGTTTTTGCTGCTGTTAAGCTACCTTCAGCCACTCGCCAGTCTACTGATTACCGCCATTATTTTGGCGTTTTTACTCAATTTCCCGATTCAGCTTCTTCAGCAGCGGGGTATTCAGCGGTTTGTGGCTATCAGCATTGTCTTAACGTTGGCGCTGCTTGCCCTAGGCGTTGTGGGCTTAACGTTAGTGCCGCTGATTGTTGAGCAGTTGAGCGGACTTGTCACCAGCCTACCCACCCTGATTGATTCCGGTACCCAGCAACTAGCGGCGATCCAGAAGTGGGCGATCGCCCAAAAGCTCCCTGCCAATATTGGGGATGTGGCTGCCCGTGAAATTGAGCAGCTATCGGGCATTCTTCAGGCCACCAGCAGTCAGCTTCTCAGCTTTATCTTAGGCACTATCAATAGCCTGTTCAACATTTTTCTGCTGTTGGTGCTGACCATTTTCATGGTGTTTAATGGCGAACGGTCATGGCAAGGCATTTTTAGCTGGCTGCCCCTAAACTGGAGTCAGCCGCTGCAAACATCGCTTCAGCAGACGTTTCAGAATTACTTTGCGGCGCAGGCGTTACTGGCTGGCATTTTGAGCATCGCCCAAACCACGGTCTTTGTAGCGTTAGGAGTACCCTACGCGGTTTTGTTTGGGGTTAGCATTGGCTTAACCACGCTGATTCCCTATGCCAGTACTGTCATGGTGGTGGTGGTCAGCGTGCTGGTTGCGCTCCAAGATTTCACTTTGGGGCTAAAGGTATTGGCCTCTGCGATTATGATTGGCCTTATTAACGATAATGTGGTGTCTCCGCGTCTGGTCGGCAGTTCCATTGGGCTAAATCCCATTTGGCTGATTATTGCGCTTTTTATTGGCGGCAAAGTCGCGGGGGTTTTGGGTTTGGTGATTGCGGTTCCTATTGCCAGCGTGATTAAGCGCATGACGGATATTATGCGATTGCCCCTCAACACCACGACCACCGCAATTGACTAATGGAAAGGTCTAGTCGTGATGCCCCACAGAAAATGAAGGTTTAGTCCAGGGATAGGCTGACTGCTTTGCCGCTTCATAGTTACCATTCAATTGAGGCGCTAGCTGTAAAATAGCCGCAATTCGCCGTGCCATGTGGCTAACTTCCTGCACTTCTTCTCGTTTGAGTGGACGACCCAATAGAGGTTCTTCGCGGTAACTGAGCCACTTTTTGATAACCTGATATCCGCCAATAGTGTAGTCCCAAACTCGATCAGGCATATTTTTCCAGTACGCGACATCATTGAGGTAAATATCACGGGTGGCTGTCCCCAGCAATGCTTGAGTTGAATCATCCAAAGCCTTTAATTCTTGAGGAGTGTAGGCTCGTTCCTGAATTTTGCCCTTCCCTGGCATGGTTACGCCTTCTTTTCCGGCATGACCCCAGCCCGCAGTGAGTGCAAGTTCAGTATCGGGGTTGAGCTGTCCTCCGCCCACTCGTGAAATGACGGCAATACTGCGCAATTCTGAGAGAATTGTGCCTGTTGTGACCCCTTCAACTTTGGCTTCGGTATTCAGAAGCATTGCGACTTGACGTCCTAAACGAGCGGATGCGATGAGCAAGTCTCGGTCATTGGGTAAAGGGATGCGCGGAAAATCTTGGCGCACCCCATCGGCATTTTCTGACAAATACATGGGTGAATAGCCAATGGCTAGGGCGTGCATCCAAATTAATGTTGCTGTTTCAGTATTTTCATCAGGATCGGTAATACCTAATTCAGCCAAATAGGTACGGGCGGCAGGGGAAAGATTAGCAAAGGGCCGATAAACTTCTGGCTTTTCCCCGAGCATTTCTAGCAAAATTAATCTTTCTTGCGCTTGCAGTCGCGCCCCATTCATTAGCTGCATGGGAATTGCAACGGCATCGGGTGTTAACAAGTGATCGTCTGAAAGACAAGGCGTAAAGTAAAAAGGAAC
>JAGVDA010000519.1 GCA_020058975.1 Thermosynechococcus sp. WC_1
GAAGTTGAAGATACCGGATCAGGGATAGACGCGACCGAACTGGAGAGTATTTTTGATGCCTTTGTTCAAACTGAATCGGGGCGGCAGTCTAACGAAGGGACGGGCTTAGGTCTGACTATTAGTCGTCATTTTGTTGATTTAATGGGCGGTAACATTACAGTCACCAGTAACGTACATCAAGGGACAAAGGTAAGATTTTCAATCCCTGTGGGTGATGCGCAGCCTGTCGAAACCCCGCTACTGCCAGACCGTCGCATTGTGTCTTTAGCTGCTGATCAGTCCACCTATCGAATCTTAGTGGTAGAAGATCATCCAGAGAATCGTCAGCTTATGCTGAGGCTGCTGAGTTCTGTAGGCTTTGATGTGAGGGTGGTTGCCAATGGCATGGAGGCGATCGCCCAGTGGTGTACTTGGTGCCCCCATTTAATCTGGATGGATTGGCACATGCCTATTCTGAATGGGTGTGATGCCACCCGACAGATCCGGCATTTTGAGTCTCTGCGCGATCAGCCCCACAAAAATGGTGAAATGGCTCAAGGGATGTTTGGAGGATTACATCTCCCCAGTGCGAATGCTTTTTCGCCCATGACTAAAACGGTCATTATTGCTTTAACCGCCAGCGTTTTTGATGAAACTCGGGAGGAAGCAAAACAGGCAGGGTGCGATGATTTTATGCTAAAACCTTTTCAAGAAAAGGTGCTGTTTGAGAAGATGTCTGAGCTTTTAGGCGTTCAGTATGCCTATGACCTTCCCACAAAGAGTAATACAGTTTATGATACAAAACCTGTTTTAAGTCCTATTTTAAATCCGATTGAACTTCACTTATCTCAGCAATCGGGTGAATGGTTAACTGCCTTATATCAAGCTGCTATTGAACTAGAAGAAGAGACTATTTTAGCGTTAGTCAAAGAGATTGAAGAAAAGCATCCGCTACTCGCAACTGTATTAAATTCACTGGTTAAAAATTTGGAGTTTAATAAACTCGCATACTTAGCCCAAGATTCTATTTCTTCACGGCAAGATACATATTAGAATCTAATCTTCTAAAGCAGAGAGCCAACCCATGGTGACGCAGAAGGCTAGTATCCAAATCTGGGTTGACGCAGATGCCTGCCCCAACCCGATTAAAGAAATTCTGTTTCGGGCTGCGAAACGGGTCGAAATTATGACCACTTTTGTGGCAAATCAAGAGGTACAAATTTCAGCATCGCCCTATATTAAAGCGGTTCAGGTTCGTGCAGGGTTAGATGTGGCTGACAAATACATCGTTGAACAACTCAACCCAGGCGATCTCGTCATCACCGCAGATATTCCGCTCGCTGCCGAGGCGATCGCCAAGGGAACCGTTGCGCTGAATCCCCGTGGGGAGTTTTACACTGACGGGAACATTCGAGAGCGTTTGTCTTTGAGAAATTTTATGGATGAGTTACGCAGCGACGGCGTAGATACAGGAGGGCCGCCTGCCTTTAGCCAGCGCGATCGCCAAAACTTTGCCAACCAGCTTGATCGGTTTTTACAACGTCAATGAAGTTCAGTTGCCAAATCAACCTAGTTTTTAGAAATACCGTCCTGATCAATGGCACTATAGCTATCGCTGGGCAATAGCCCTAACCAGGGATCGGTTTTAGGAGTTAAAAACAGCTCCTTATAAACCTTGTCATTGAGCGCATCCAAATTCGACGTTTTAGAGTCTTTCAAAAGCCACTGGTAAACTTGGCTGTGCAGCATATACTCATTTCTGACCGTATCTAAAGCCATTGCCGATTCAAAAGAACGCACCATGCCTGGGATAGATCTAGGTGGGGCAAATGCCTCTGTTGCAGTCTGCTTTGTCTGAATCAGGCGAACACTACGCGCATCTAGCCTTGCCTCTTGGGTATAGCGCTGTGCTAACTTCTCCCACGTTACCTGGTCAGTGATTTGAGCCAGTGCATTTTGATTGAGCGTTGCCGAAACAATAGGATTTTCAACCGCCATTTTAGAAATAGCAATGGTTCCAGCGATATCAGCTCTAGGAGAGGTGTCTACACTGCTGCGGCTTAGCCTTACTAAGCGAGAAGGCATCTTTAAGCCTAACTGAGCAAGTTGGGCTGACCATTCAGCTTGGATAGCATTCAGTCGATTACGGTGATACTGCGTCAGATAGGTATCTCGGAGAAAGCCGATTTTAGAACGAGCGGTTTTGGCAGCTTTTTCACTCTGCTGAAGTTGATTTAGAAACGCTTGGGGGCCATAAAGTCCTGGGATGGCATCAATGGGGCGACCCTCAGTATCTAAAACGTAGTGAATACTGTTGCCCGTCAGCGTCCGCTCTAGCTTACGACCATCCCCAAAGTCGATAGTGACCTTGGGGACAGGGCGGACGGACTGCCAATGCAGAATAAAGCGATCGCGTAAAAGCTTCGAGACTTGGGCGTTAGGGTACAGCGCCACGCGAAAAAATCGGCTATTGGCACAGCTTAGGTCTTGGTCAAGCTGCCCCAGTAGCCGTAAGGACAAAATGGGTTTACCGCTAGCGGCGGCGGCAGCTTTGGCCTGATCCAGGTCGGTATACCAATAGAGACGCGAGGCGTAACAGTCGCGCTGTTTGCAAAGCTGATCTAACGCATCGCGGAGCATTTTAGGCGGCAAGGACGCTTTCAATTCTTTGTCATGGGCTTTGAGAAACTGCTGCAACCCCTCAGAACCTAAAGGACGAAGGGCAGACACTTCTTGCTCTAAAGATTTCGCTAGGGAAGCAGCTCGAGAAGGGATGCTGCTGCTTAGAGAAAGCGCTAAGGCAATGAAAATCGTACTGGTTAGCGAAATAGCTTTCATAGGGCGATGGGCTAAAAAGCAAGCTGGGTCAAGCAAACGTGATGCTGGGCGTTATTATTCACAGAATACGACGATAGGCAATAGGTTCCCCTGATCGCCAACCTTCCAGCGTAGAAACTGTCCCTGATCTAACCAATTATTGAAAAGTATTGCTATTGTAATGGCAAAGCAGTTACGGGGGGATTTTCAGAGTGTTTAGCAACGGAAATCCCTTATGACAAAAGAAACGGTAGAACAAGCCTTAATTGAGGCAATTCTTCAGGAAATTGACAAAGAGAAGATTGATGCGCTTGCATTGCTTCGGCTTCAGATGCAGTGCAGTCAAATCCAGACCTTTCCAGCTTTCTGTAATGGTCTAACCACCGAAAAGTGGTCAGATATCATTCGGGATGAAATGCTCCAGTGGCAAACTGCCTTGGGGCTATCTAGCGAGAAAATGTATTTGGTGATGAATCTGCCCTTAACGAAGCTCACGGCAGCACTACAAACCCAAAATCTCCACCGCATCCTGGATGCCGCAGAGTCCATTAAAGCCTTTTCTCCATAGGCGCTAGCAATAAGAGGCCAAGTGATTGCGCTTACTGCCACTGCTAGATGGAGTGCTTCGGCCGTGGTGAGTGGAGTTAGTTGTGAGCTATGGTTCATCCGGCTATGCGCCCCATGAGGCGATTGGGGTTAGGCCGAGTGCATGACGAAGAACATCACTCTCGAGTGACAGCTATCACCGAACAAGCTCGTCGCAATTGCCATACTACAGGTGGTTCAGAGAACTGAGCCATCAATGGGGAACATATAACAGGCCGACAAACTTGGTTAGTTTGTCGGCTTTTTTTTGATTAATGTGCCTAAAACTTTGTACAAATTGCAGCAAAAATAATGAGCCTATTCTTCTTCAATTACTGTGCTGCGATCGAGTAGTAGCAGTTGACGAAGCTGGTCAGTCCCCAACTCCGAAAGCCAGTTTTCCCCAGCACCTAGGTTATAATGGAACGTAGGAAACTGCATAATGGCACATCAAAAAGCCTATGACCGCCTTCACCCTTAATTTGGATGCTGTAAAGCTCAACGATGAGCAGTTTTATCAACTGTGCCAAGACAATCACGATCTGCGCTTAGAATTAACGAGCCTTGGAGAATTGATTGTTATGGCTCCTGTGGGTGGTGAGAGTGGTAATTATGAAGCCGATAATATTATTGATGTTGGCAACTGGAATCGACGCACTCAGTTAGGAAAGGTTTTCAGCTCATCTACAGTATTTAAGCTTCCAAATGGTGCCCAGCGATCACCAGATGTTGCATGGATCGCCACTGCCCGTTGGGAGGCACTCACGCCTGAGCAGCGCCGAAAGTTTCCGCCCATTGCACCAGATTTTGTGATTGAACTGCGTTCAGCAACTGATAGTTTGAGTGACCTTCAATCCAAAATGCAGGAGTATTTAGACAATCAAGTTCGCTTGGGATGGCTGATCGACCCACAAAATCAGCAGGTGGAGATTTATCGGCTGGGGCAAGCGAAGGAAGTGCGATCGTTACCTACTATGCTCTCTGGCGAGGATGTTCTGCCCGATTTTAGATTAAAAATATCAGAATTTTGAGTAACAAATTCACCCCGTGAGCAGCGAAAGCCTTGCCCTAATCCCGATAGTTCAGGGGTAACTTGTTCAACTGAGATCTCAGAGAAGTCAACCTCGGCAAATTTACTCTTTGGAGGCATTCTCAGTTTTCTGATGGCGACGGTCTGCGATCTTTTTCATCAATTTGAGGGCAACTTCATTGGCAAGATGCCCTCCACTCTGAATTGCTTGGGCTAGTTTGTCGGCTTCGCTGCCAGAGACTGGTTTTGAGACGGTATGGAAGGGGGATTTCATTATCTTGGTGGGTCACTAGCTCTAGTGTAGCAAGTCTATAGGTGGTCTATATCTAAGCAACGTCAGTATTCAAAGTAGCTGCGATCACGCTAGGGACTTCCCTCAAAGCAGGTTACGAAACAATTTATCTATCAATCTATCACAAGCTCAGCATAATTTAACTTTAGAACCTTTTTTGTTGCCCTTACAATTGTTCAGAATTTGTTTTTTCAATTAGCGAACTATACATAGGTACATTGACATCAACTTTTGAAGTATAGGCAGGATTAAAATCACAATCAGACAAGTCAATAGGTATTTTTCTCCAAATTACATCTTGCTTATACATTTCAATCTGCGGTGGCTTATGCAAATATTCTTCAATATATTCTTCTGCCTCTTTCTCTGAAGCATAGAGTTTAATTTCTTCAAATGGCTGAAGACCATCAGGCATCGAGCATGAATATTTTACGTATTTTCCATCACCAATAAATTGTTCTAAGACTCTTAAATCTATGACCGGAACATCATTAAAATTAAGTCCAGTTGCCAAAGGTAAATTTGAAACAACAACTGGTAATATTTTGATTTTTGAAAGTGAGTCTAAATCATTAAATCCTAGCCTTTTCATAAAACTTTGAAGATTATTCTCTACATACTTCAAAGATATTTTGGCTTGCAATGCTCCATCTTTAAGAAATTCATAGTAATTATATATCTGACAAGGTTCGACGGGAAAAAGAGAACATTTTGTCTCGCAGACTAAAATTATACTCCCTATTTTCAATATAAGATCTATATCACGTCTCTTGCGATCTTCATCATAGAATTCAAAACTCATTGGAGATATTTTTACATTTTTTAACTTATTTTTCTGAATCAACCTTTCAGGAGTAAAAACCTCAAATCTTACACCTTTATCTCTCATATCGAATTGAGCTTTGTGAAGAAAATATGATGCAAGACGTATAGGATTGGAACTTAGGCAAGCTCTAAATACAATTGTTAAACTATTATCTCCTACTTTTACCAAAGGTTGGCACCATAAGTCACAAGACTCATCCTTAAATATTAGTAGCTCGATTATTTTTGAGGCTTGATCTTGGTTAAGAAAAAGTATTTCTTTGAGCATATTTTCTAGATCAGATCTCGAAAAAAATGGACTATATTTAAGTAAGACGTTGTATTGTTTGGGATCATGAACAAGATTTGAATATAAATCCTCTGCCAGGCTTGAAATTAATCCCCAAACCAAAAAGAACTGGTATAGGCTTAGATGTTCCATCTTTGCTAAAGGTTCTTCATAAAATCTTTCTGGAAAGAAAGTATTCTTACGGAGCAAAGCATCTGCAAAAGCTTCAAAAGGCGGCCCTTTCTTAGGATCAATTTTGAATCTCCCGATTTTAAGTCTCACTTCCCCTGTCTGATCATTCATCTCACCATAAATTCTAGATGGCAATAATTCAAATATATTTTTCTTGATTTCATCCGAAGTATCATGCCACCATTCAAGACCCAATCCAGCAAGTGCAACTGACTCCCATCTAAGCAGATTTATCTTATAATTTTCAGTTATATTAGCATTAGAAGGTTGAACGATATCAATATCTTTATTTGTCTCATAACTATTTCCTACAAACCAATTGCTCCATAAACATTCCTGAAATAAATTTGAGAGTCCACCCAAGCAAATACTGTACGTTCTTGTTTGTTCTAGCCATTCTTGAAGTTGAGTGATTTTGGAGTGATCATCAAAGTCTTTTTCTTCATAAACACTAGATATGGCGAGACACGCAGAATCAATAAGGTGTTCAATATGAGCTGAAAATTCAGATATGTTAGATATTGAAATTCCTTTATCTTTATTGAAATTCATCCAACCATGAAGATTTAACTCTATATCTTTAACATCCCAGTTAATTGAACCTATTTGGAGTCTAATTAAATTTTTTTGTATGTCTTCATGGAAAAAACGAAAGCGTTTAATTTCTAGTATTTTTAAACGCTTATAAAACCAAAGCCCTGCTTCATACAATCTTCTATCCTGAATTGTTCCGTCACCACAAGCTCGGAAAGCTAAGTTCCAATTTGCTATTGAAAAATTATCTTCTGTAGGAATTTTAATGTGAGAATCTTTATATTTATTTCTACAGTGTTTTCTTATGACCTTGACAAAACTCATAAATAATTTTTATTTCATTTCTATAGCCATTCTAGCTTGTTTGATGGTTGAAATCATAGACCATTCAATAAAATCAAGGATCGCGAGTTGCATCTTTTGTATTCATAAATAAAAAATTGTGAGCTATCCCTCTTCTTCAATCACTGTACTCCGATCAAGCAGAAGCAACTGCCGAAGTTGATCCGTCCCTAACTCAAAAAGCCAATTTTCCCCAGCACCCACCACTTGATCTGCCAACGCCTTCTTACTCTCAATCATGTCGTGGATACGCTCCTCCAGCGTGCCGCTGCATACAAACTTGTGTACCTGTACATTCCGCGTTTGCCCAATTCGAAACACCCGATCCGTCGCCTGATTTTCCACCGCAGGATTCCACCATCGATCAAAATGGAACACATGATTCGCACGGGTCAAATTTAGCCCTACACCCCCAGCTTTGAGAGACAAAATAAACAGCCGAGGCCCTTGCGGATCGTTCTGGAACCGATCAATCATGGCCTCCCGCTTAGGCTTAGACACGCCGCCGTACAGCAGCAGCGTCTCGCGGTTGAGGGTCTGCTGCAAATAGCCCTGAAGCAGTTTTCCCATTTCGGCAAACTGGGTGAAGATAAGGGCGCGATCGCCCTCCATCAACGCCTCTTCTAACATCTCTTCCAATCGTTTCAGCTTGCCAGACCGTTGGGGAGTATCCGTTAAAGTGGCTTCCTTCAAAAACTGGGCAGGATGATTGCAGATCTGCTTGAGCTTTGTAAGGGTGGCTAAAATCACGCCGTGGCGCTGAATCCCTTCGGCAGATTCCACCGCAGCGAGAGAATCTTGCACTGTCTTTTCGTAGAGTGCAGCCTGCTCTGGCGTAAGTGGGCAAAAGACCGTCATTTCCTGTTTATCGGGCAGATCTTGAATGATAGTGCGATCGGTTTTAGTGCGCCGCAAAATGAAGGGTTGAGCCAGCGATCGCAGCGTTTGTAGCGAAGCCGTATCGCCATACTTTTCAATAGGCACCGCAAACCGCTTCTGAAAAAACGCCTTGGAGCCAAGGTAGCCCGGGTTCAGAAAGTCCAAAATAGACCATAGCTCCGTGAGCCGATTTTCCAGCGGCGTTCCCGTTAGGGCAATGCGGCTTTTCGCCTGAAGCTTACGAATGGCCTGAGACTGTCGCGCTTCAGGATTTTTGATATTTTGGGCTTCATCTAAAATAATGCTCTGCCAATCCACGGCAACCAGCGCCTTCTCGTCACGATGCACCAGCGGATAGCTGGTCAACACCACATCATGCTTTGCAGCCGCCTGAGCAAACGGCTTACCCTGAAGTCTTCCTGCGCCATGATGCAGCATGATTTTGAGCGTAGGGGCAAAACGCTTTAGCTCCCGCTCCCAGTTGCCCAAAACGGAGGTTGGGCAAATCAGCAGCATAGAGCCACTCCAGCGCTTTTCTGCCTTTAGGTGCAGCAAAAACGCAATGAGCTGAATGGTTTTACCTAACCCCATGTCGTCTGCAAGACAGGCTCCTAAATTCCACTGCTCTAGAAAAGAAAGCCAGCCTGCACCCAGCGATTGATAGGGGCGAAGGGTTCCCTCAAACTGTTTGGGCTGCTCAATGGGCTGAACCGTTTGATTGCCGCTGAGGGTTTCTAAGAGCTGCTCTAGTGCGCCTGTGGCCTCAAACTTCACCACGGGCAGCTTATCTAGAGTAAGTACATCGCCCGTATTAAGCTTTAGCGCATCTTCAAGGGTGAGTCCGGCCTGTCCCTGACGGCTGGCAAAAAACGCCTCGGCAGACCGGATATCTTGGGGTCTTAGCTCCACCCACTCACCATTCACTTCCACTAAGGGTGAGTTAAGAGACACCAAATGATCAAACTCGCCCTTAGACAATCGCTGTCCGCCAATGGTAAGTTCCCACTTAAAGCTCAGCAGACTGGTGAGGGTAATGGCGGCGGCTTTGCCAGCAGTCGGCACAGCCGCACGAACCTGTAAGCCCAAACGATTCGCCCACCCTTCTCGATTCGCTAACTTGGGCGGCACAATCACGCCAAAGCCGCTATCTTCTAAGCGCCACGTCACCGCCTTAAGAAATTCATACGCCTGAAGCGGGGTAATGGTGTGCTGGGTAGGCCGCGCTGTCTGTAGACTTTCTTCGATTGCCGGATACACCCGCGAGGCTAGCCCCAGTCCTACCAACAGCGTTTCTTGAGGATGCTCTAAGGTGCGCCCCTGAATGGAAAGTGATGGCGAAGGGGTCGCCCAGATCTGTTCTGCACTGACCCAACAGGTCGGTTCATCGGTGGCCTGTAGCCCATAGCTCACAGTCCAGGTTTGGGAGGAAGGTAAGGGTGGAGCCAAAGAGAAGACCGCGCGAAACGCTTTTTGCTGAGTCTGGGCAAGGTCAAGGGATTGTGTCCAAGTGGCAAAAGCGGAGAGAAGGAGATCGCCGCTTTCCTCCTTCAGTCTCAATTCCCCCGTAGGGCGTTCTAGGGCAGATAGCCATTCAGACAGGCTTTTGTCCTGTATTTTTGCCAACGCAGCGACACTGCTGCTTTCGCCACCTAAGATTTTACGAACCTGCTGATCGACAAGCTGCTGAAGCGACGCTAATAGGATAGGTTTAGAGGGCGTGGGCAATGCTAAGGCAGGCGGCTGTTCTTCAGCAGAAGCGCAATAGCACTGACAAACTAGC